>NZ_PJAP01000695.1:0-2001 GCF_002836795.1 Shewanella sp. 11B5
GTTAAGCCTCCTTTACTGGGGGTTTGATAGCCTGTTAGTAATCGGCTTATTTTACCTAGCCTGGCAAGCTCTCGCCAGCCCAGATATGTTCAAATCGATTGTGCTGTTTATCAGTTTCGGATTATTAATGGCTTTAGCTTGGGTAAGGCTCAATGCTCCTGATATCGCTCTGGCTGAGGCGGCTATTGGTGCAGGCCTGACTGGCGCCCTGTTACTGGCCGCGTATGCGCGGCTAAAGGATCCCCGTGTTGATGAGTCTAACAGTGAGGAAGCGCAGCCAATTATTCCGCATAAATCGATTGAAGGTGATACAAATGATGAGTAAAAAGATACTTGGATACTCGAATCAGTATGAACCTGATGCTAATAATATGTCATTGATAGATATTGGCAGCATTATGACTCCCCTTCCCCTCGTCAGAGATTTCTGTGTGGTTTCCTTTTATAAGCTGCTACCCAGCCAACGTCAGGTGGCAGCGCAAAATCAGGAGAGATGATATGGATACAAGACCTCGGTTATTGTTGCCACTATTGCTGGTGCTCGGTGCTGTGCTCAGTTATGCCGTATTGTCTATACCTGATCCTGCGCAAGAGCTGCCAACAATGCTGACCGACAACATGACGATCAGTGGCGCACACAATCCTGTGAGTGCGGTTCTGCTAAACTTTCGTGGTTACGATACTTTGCTGGAGATGGGAGTCTTACTTGCAGCTCTACTTGGCGTATGGTCTCTGGACGAAATGCCCACTTATCACGGATCAGCCCCGGACCAGATTCTGGACATCATGTCTCGTCAGCTGATTCCCGTGTTTATTTTGGTGGCCGGTTACTTAGTGTGGGCAGGAGCTGATGCACCGGGGGGAGCTTTTCAGGCCGGCGCTTTACTGGGTGCGGCAGGTGTACTGCTACGGCTTTGCGGATGGCGGGTAAACAATCGTTACTCAGGCCTTCCATTGAGAGTGCTATTAGTCTTGGGTCTAGCTATGTTTGTCATGGTAGGTACGGGGGCGTTGCTGATCGGAAGTGAATTTTTGCGATACCCTCCTACTGTGGCCAGTGAGCTGATGTTGATTATCGAATCTGCAGCTACCCTCTCCATTGGCGCAACATTAGCAGCACTGTTCCTCGGTGGACGGCCAAAGGGAGAAGAATAATGAGCAATATTTACCTCTATGCACTGCTTGGCGTGGGTTTGTTCATTTTAGGTATATATTCCTTAATCGTTTACGCTAATTTGTTGCGCAAAATACTGGCTATCAATGTGATGTCCACCGGGGTGTTTCTGGTTTTGGTATCGTTGGCTTCCCGTAATCATAATGTCCAACCGGATCCTGTACCTCATGCCATGGTCATTACCGGTATCGTGGTGGCCGTATCAGCCACTGCGCTGGCGCTCATTTTGATGTTAAAAATAAATAAGGCAATTGGGAAAAGCGAATTCCCCGACAAAGATTGTGAATGAGACCTCGGAACCCAGAACAGAGAAAATATAGGCCATTTCATATTGTCTCAATGATTGAGTGCCGTAAAAACTAAATAACCAAAAATGACAACATAGCAAGAAAAGACTACCAAACTGAATTAGCGGAATATTTATGCTTCACCCCGGCGCCCTATTCAATGACATAGCCTTGTTTGCAACTGGCTAAGTGAATAAGCGCCGATGAGTGATAATGCAAACAGCGTGCGTGTAAAGAGCTCTTCACTAATGTTGGGCAGGCACTGAAGACTAAAAAGGACAAGATTGCTGCATGGAGTTAATTTTGGAGCAAATCCCGTGGATTGTGATGCCGATCATCTTCCCCTTGATAGGGAGTATGGCTTGCTTCCTGTTTCCGGCAAAAGCGAAGTCACTGGGTCTGCTGACTTCCTTGGTTGTTTTGGCATGTGTCACTAGGCTCGGCTGGCAACTCAAAGCACTAGGATCGCTGCGCTACCCTATGGGTGGTTGGGGGGCGCCATTGGGCATCGACCTTTACGCAGATGGTCTGAGTCTACTA
>NZ_PJAP01000696.1:0-1996 GCF_002836795.1 Shewanella sp. 11B5
GCATCTAAATGAGCATGCTGAAAAAAGCATGGCTACTGCCGCAGACTTAAATCTTTCGGCCAATGGAATAAGTAGTTTAGTTTCATCTATCCAGCAAATTTCTGAACAAACCAATCTACTTGCTCTTAATGCAGCCATTGAAGCTGCAAGAGCAGGCGATGCAGGTCGTGGCTTTGCTGTGGTGGCAAGCGAAGTGCGCCAACTGGCCAGTAATGCTCATGATGCCAGCGCTAATATTGAAAAATTAGTCACCACGGTCATTGAACAAACAGAACAAATTAAGAGTGTGGTAATTACCAACCAAACTTGCTCTAGGGATATTGCAGTATCGTCAGAACAAATTGATCAAGTGGTGACTGATGTATTACAAAGCTCAGGCGTGATGAAACGAGTTATTGGTGAAGCCTCTATGACCGCTTTCTTAACAACAGTAAAACTAGATCACAGCGTATGGAAAAGTAATGTATACAGCGTGTTGGCAAATAAAGATCTAAATGCCTGTGTTAATAGCCACACTGAATGCAGACTTGGTAAATGGTATTACCAAGGCGAAGGTCAAAACTTTGCCAGTTTATCCAGTTTTAAAACTATTGAACAACCACATACAACCGTACACAGTGCAGGCAAAGCAGCTGTTATAGCCATGCAATCGGGTGATGAATCGACTATTTTGACTCATCTTGAAACCATGGAACAGGCAAGTATCGATGTGGTTCGAGCAATCGATCACTTGCTCATGCAAAGCCAGCAGTAAAATAACTTAAACCATTACAGTCCTTAAATATAAACCATTAAAAATCATTACTTAATCAACGGTTATGTGACGATTAGTTGTATTTACAATAATTTGCACTTTTTCAAGGTTAACAAACATCCAATATATTGATTTAAAAAAAGTATTACGGTCTAATAACATCATGGTAATTAGCACATAGTATTGTATGAGTTTTCTGAATGATTTTTTCCTGCTAAACGATGATAACAATGCAAATGAGTTAATAGACAACTGGCGAATAAGTGCACTAAGGATAATTTTATCCTCGGGTTTATTACTGTGCCTTGCGATCGCGTTTGACACCTTTAGCTCAGCCTTTCAGCTCAATTATTTATGGGTTATCGCGAATACTATTGGTTTTACTTCGATACTATTTTTACTGCTACTAGCCAGTAAGCGATTTTATCATGCTTGTGCACATCTACTCCTTGTAGCCATAGTGTTGGCAAGTTTTGTAATGAACTTAACTCTAACTGACTTAACCTTAGCGAAAATTGGCAGTATGCTGATATTTGTTTGTCCAGCGATTGCACTTATATTGTTAGGTCGTAGAGTGGCAATCTGTTATGCCTTATTAAACATCGCGCCATTTTATATCATTTTGCATGATATCGACCTGTCTCAATACACCAATATAGATAAGCAACTCCCTGATGCAAGTTGGTATATTACTGGAGTGATTTTTCTATTTTTTAATATCTGTGTGCCTTTAGCAGTAGCAAGAACCATTGTCGCGGCTAAACGTCTCAATGAAGCAACATTAAATTCAAACGCTTATCTAAAAAGTAAAAATGAGCTTTACCACACTTTTTTTGCAGAATCGACTACCCCGAAGATCATTGTCGATGATATGGGGAAAATCACTGATGCTAACCAACAAGCTATTGATTTACTCAAATTACCTAAAACATTAAATAGCGAAACGTTATTGCTTTCGTCTGTCATGCCAAACTTAAAAACTTGTGACGCAGCTAAGCAAGAACAAATATTGCACTTCAATAATACCTATCAGCGAGTTGTCCATCAGCAACTAACCGATGCTAACTTTTGTGTTTATGAATTTCATGATTGCAGCGCAGAACAGAGCATTAAAGCTAATTTGGCAGCCATGGAACAAGAGAACAGACGTCTACGTTATCGCGATGCACAAACACAGTTGCCGAACCGAGATTGGTTTGAACTGCAATGTGACCGCCTAATAGCAAAATATCGAAAAGGCTT
>NZ_PJAP01000697.1:0-1995 GCF_002836795.1 Shewanella sp. 11B5
AATTCTATCAACGGTTACCGTTGGCGAAGGTCGTTTAGCCGATATAACTATTGGCGGTCAGTCTTACTTTAACAATGGTGTAGTGCCGCACAATCGTTTAACCCCATCTGGTACTAGCTACACTGCTGCACCGATTAACGCAATTGCAACTGGAACCTTAGCGGAATGTACTGTAAACGGAACCAGTTTTAACTGCGGTAGCATGACCAATAAAATCTGTCTTGTTGAGCGTGTAGGTAACCAGGGTTCAAGTTACCCTGAAATAAACGCGGTTAAAGCCTGTAAAACAGCTGGTGCCAAAGGAGTCATTGTTTACAGTAACACTGCGCTACCAGGGCTACAAAATCCATTCGTCGTTGATGCTAACAGTGAAATTCTGATCCCTTCTATGTCTGTTGACCGAGCAACAGGGCTTGCACTTAAAGCCAAGTTGGGTCAATCAACCACTGTGAGTAATCAAGGCAATCGAGATTATGAATATTACAATGGCACCTCAATGGCAACACCGCATGTGTCGGGCGTAGCAACATTAGTGTGGAGTTACCACCCAGAATGTAGCGCCAGCCAAGTACGTGCTGCATTAAATGCCACAGCAGATGACTTAAGCGTTGCCGGTCGTGATAACCAAACAGGTTACGGGATGGTTAATGCAACAGCAGCAAAGGCTTACCTAGACGAATCATGTAATGGTCCAACCGATCCAGGTACAGGCTCTGGTGACAGCGTACTTGAAAAAGGCGTGGCAAAAACGGGCTTAGCTGGCGCTAAAAACGATGAATTATATTTCTCGTTAGACGTTCCTGCAGGCGCGACAGACTTAAGCTTCACTATGAGTGGTGGCACTGGCGATGCTGACTTATATGTGCAGTATGGCGCATCACCTACCAGCAGCAGTTACGACTGTCGTCCATGGAAAGGTGGTAATGCAGAGTCTTGCCCAATTGCGACGCCTCAATCTGGTACTTACTATGTAATGCTACAAGGTTATAGTGCATTTAGTGGTGTAAGTTTAGTGGCTAACTACACCGCTGGTAGCACTGGAGGCAGCAACACAGGTGGCCCAGCAAGCTACAACAATACCGGTAATTATACAATTCCAGACAACAACACTAGTGGTATTACTAGCCCTATTACTGTTAGCCGCACTGGTGATTCAGGAACGGTATCGGTGTCAATTGGGATTATTCATACTTATATTGGTGATTTAAAAATCCAGTTAGTTAGCCCTACCGGCCAAACGGTTGTACTGCATAACAACACTGGTGGTGGTACCGATAATCTAACCCAGACTTACACCGCTAATATGGCAGGTGTCGAATCAAGTGGTGTATGGACATTAAAAGCTGTTGATAATGCGAGACAAGATACTGGATATATTGATACTTGGAGCTTAAGCTTCCAGTAATAATATTTAGTTGATTACAAAAATAGCCACATTATGTGGCTATTTTTATTTCTGATGGATTAACTTTTTAACAGTTAACAGTTAACAGTTAACAGACTAATAGTGAGGTTGTGTTGTTTGCAACACGGCAGGCTGCTGAATATTGGCAATCACTTCAAATATAGATGCAAATGAGTTTGGCGTACTCACATCGACAGCTAGCTTTAATCGACGAGCAATATCATTAGCAGATAACACACCACGGATGGCATGATTTGAACGGTCAACCACTAAGCAATGTTGCTGTCCTGCTGATTGTAATGTCTCAATAACATCACCAATACGAGCATAACTTAAATCTTCAAAATCAATCGCTTTCAGATCCTCTTTAGGGATCATAAAATCTGCAACACTTAAATGATCACGCTGATGCCCAGCGGCAACACGTTTCAATATCTCTTGATTATGTAAAGACTCAAAGCTGATTAGGCCAATAAACCGATCTTTATCATCTATTACTAATTTAAGACGCACATGCGACTTCTGCATTAAGTGCTCGACCTTAACCGCCGACGTACTCGATTCTATCACCATAGGTGTCACTTTCTTAA
>NZ_PJAP01000698.1:0-1992 GCF_002836795.1 Shewanella sp. 11B5
ATACCCAATTTAAGCTGACATGAAATAGTGTCTTGAGTGACTTGCTCAAGCTGTAATCACGGCATTGATTCATCTTTCGCTAGCGACTGCGTAACGCCCGCATGACAGTAGTTCAACACCTGCATCTGCTTGCCACTGTCAATGAGTGGTTTTAATTCACAGGCACGTTTTTCAACTCCGTTAATGTTGCTTCACCGCGCCAATAACGCTCTAAAATAAACTTCAATTCACGCTGACGGCCTATGCGAGGAAACCCTAAACTCGAAATTTTCATACTGCTTTACTTTTCGTTTATCAAAAAATATGGCTATTTATGCAGAAAAACCGCATAGGCGTCTGGACGTCTAGAAGTTTATTGTGTTACTCTGCTGTCAAGCAATCGAATTGATTTCATCAGCTAGTTGAGCAAGATTCATGTGGAGAGAAAATGATAGAGCTTAGACACCTTCGCACCTTGATGGCGTTAAAGGAAAGTGGCAGTTTAGCGGGTGCAGCTAAAAAAAGGTTTGTAACCCAGTCGGCGCTTTCTCATCAAATAAAAGAGTTAGAAACACGGATAAACTCAACTATTTTTGTGCGTAAGAGCAAACCATTGACGTTTACTCACGAAGGTTCACGTCTGCTGAATTTAGCGGAAGAAATCTTACCGAAAGTGATTGCAACCGAGTCGGATCTTAAACGCGGTTTAGAGAGTGAAAGCCAACAACTTAAGCTTGGCATTGAATGCCACAGTTGTTTTCGTTGGTTAATGCCTGTTATTGAGCAATTTAAACAACATGCACCAGCAGCTCAAATTGACATTTCGAGTCGTCATTTATTTGATTCACTCAATGCATTGGAAACAGGCAGTTTAGACATAGTGCTAACATCAGACCCTGTGCCAGGACATAGCGTCGCTTATCAGCATTTATTTGATTTTGAAGTAAAATTAATTGTTGCCAGTGATAACGAATTAGCGGCACAAGCGTTTGTCACGCCAGCACAATTGGCAAAGCAAACCTTAATTAGTTACCCCGTGCCTTTAGCGCGTTTAGACATATACAAACACTTTTTAGAGCCTGCTGGTATTGAACCTGGCGAGCAGAAACAGTGTGATTTAACCTCAATGTTATTGCAACGAGTTGCCTGTAATGACGGCGTAGCAACCCTACCAACTTGGTCTATTCGAGAGAGTCAGGGGCTAAGCCTTACTGCGGTTAAATTAGGATCGGAAGGCCTGAAACGTCCATTATTTGGGGCTTATCGTCGCGACGCCACTAATGCAAATTTAATCCAAAAGTGGCTCGAACTGGTAGCGAGTGAAGGCATAAATCTACAACGGGTTGATTAATAAGCCTCGTTTAGATAGCACGCGTCGAAGCACAAGTCCTGGAGAATCAGGGTTTTGTGTTTGACGTAAATTATGTGCAATCAAAAATTCTTCGCGTAAATCTTCATCTAGTCCTAGTGACGCAAATGCTTCAAGCGATAACTGCTGCTGTTGTTTATCAATAAGTGACTTCAATACTTTTAACGATACTGGCCGAGATAACTCTGCATTTAAATAAGCAAAAGCCGTTAACGCAATCACCTGCCCAAACACACTAAACAACGCTAACGTTTGCATTTCATCCGCATCGATTTTAGTACCAACACCAATGTCATTATCTTCGCGCAACAGTTCTATGCAATCCATCGCGATGATTTCATTTAATGCCCAATAACCTTGAACGAGTTTTTTGTAAGGCTCTGAAAGTTCATCAAGTCTTTCTTTAAGGTAAAACGAAAACGCGTAGCGATAAATGTTCACTTGGCCCAATCGGATTAAGGCATCTTTTACACTACGGCTTTTTGTTGATATGACACCTGCTGTTTGCGCGGTATTACTGCGTAACAATAAATGGGCTGCCAAAGCAGGATCTGCTGAAATGATATCGATAACGACTCGAATATCAGCTTCGTTAATCAGAGATTTTTTTAATGGAATTAATATGCCACGACGACCAATGACTT
>NZ_PJAP01000699.1:0-1989 GCF_002836795.1 Shewanella sp. 11B5
AAAATGAGGGAATAAGTAACATAAACATCAATTGAAGATGTAACTAATAACGAAATATAGATAGTGTTAACGAGATAAACATTGCAATAATAAATATCATTGTTAGATGGTTTATCCTGGTCAGTCTATCCGCTCTAATCAACTTATATCACGCCACAACATGCTGTAAAATTGTACTATTGCAGCTCTTAGGCATCTAAATCTGACAGAGTGAGCGAGCTTGGCGTTCTGTTAAGCTGATAGAAATTACCGACTAACAAGGTGATGAGCAAGATTTTTCTCACTTAACGGCGGTTTTAGTACGCTTTTTTGTTGTTAATTTGCGCAATAAAGCAAGATTGCTTGCTAACTAGCCAACTAAAACACCAATTTACATAATCATAAATAAGGAAATATAACCAAAAATCATCAAATGCGTATCAGGCAAGGATATCATCAGCTAACATAACCTATCGTTACTGAACTCTTGTTATAGGCTTTTATGAATTCCATTCTTTTTTGTCTCCCCCAGCCTCGTTTCTTTAATAAACAACCATCTTTGCGGTTCACTCAAGCTTTATGTCTGCTAGGAGCATTTATTACCTCAAGCCTGCCCAATGTATCGCTCGCAGCAGAAGTCCCCAGCCAGGTAGCACTGAGTCAGCAACAAACAATCAATAGCGATAATATTAACCAGCAACCTACAGCATTGTATCTTGATAATATGCTGCAGCTACTAAAACCAGCACATTCACAGCTAGGCATCACAGTGTGGGACATGACGACTCAAAAAACAGTATTTGAGTACAACAATCAATCGTTAATGCAGCCGGCAAGTGTTCAAAAACTATTAACTGCATTGGCTGCAACTAAACAACTCGGTAAAGACTTTATTTACCAAACTCGCTTAACCACGTTAGCCCAGCAACCGCTGGATAAAAGTTTGATTGAAAATGGCATATATTCTGGCGACATTTACATAGAATTTAGTGGCGATCCAACCTTAAAATACCAAGATTTGCGACAGTTACTTGCCTCTTTAAGTCAGTTAGGTATTACTGAGCTTACGGGGAATATTGTATTAACCAGCGAGCAAGATAGCCAACTGCAGGCGCCTGGTTGGGTATGGGATGATTTAGGGATCTGCTACGCGGCGCCAATATCGCCTTTCATCATCGATAAAAATTGTGTCTATGGTCGATTAGCAACAACGGGCTACAATAAAGTGGCCAACATCACCATGATGGGAAATCGGCCCATTGAAATCAGCAATGATGCTTATTTTGTCACCCCAATTGTCAACCGACCTGTCGCTAAACCCGCTGTTCAGACATTAACTGATGCGGTTGTGCTTCCTGCATACCTCACGGAATCAGTACCACAGTGTCAATTAACGTTAAGTCGTTTCGATAATAATCGCTATCATCTGAGTGGCTGTCATGTCGGGGCTAAATCGTTACCTTTAGCAATAGCTATTACCGAACCACAATTGTACGCGCAACAGATCGTAGCCAAACAATTGGCTTCTTTAGGCATTGTGCATCAGCAACCCATTACAGCAAGTATAATGAACACAGAAGCGCAGTTTATGGCTCAAAGACAAGTCATCGCCAGCCACCAATCTGCAGCCTTGCCTCAGTTACTTGAAACCATGTTGCTCAAATCAGATAATTTAATTGCCGACAGTTTATTAAAAAAATTGGGTGAGGTTTATTATCAAGCACCAAGTGACTTTGCCCGGAGTGGCCAAGCATTGAAAACCATTCTGTATTCAATTGGCATCGATTTATCAAATGCAAACATCGCTGATGGCTCTGGTTTGTCGCGTTATAATTTACTCACGCCTGAACACGTATTAAGTGTACTTACTACCCTATACCAACAACCTGAATACCGCTTCTTACTCGAGTTGTTACCACAATCTGGTGTAAGTGGTACTTTGCGCTATAAACGCTATTTCAATAAATCTCCGTTGAAAAACCACGTGTTTGCTAAAACTGGCAGTATGCT
>NZ_PJAP01000351.1:0-8600 GCF_002836795.1 Shewanella sp. 11B5
AATCAATGGGGTATTTTGTTGTTGATGTGACGAGCTAATGCCGTCGTTTGATGTTGTTATCATGGTGAGCAAATAGATTGAGGGAAATGAAGCATGCTTTACCTGCGCAGGCTTCAATTTATCAGTTCAAATTATCCGTTCAATTACCAAGAGGTAAAAGGCTGCTTCATTAGCATTGAGTTGTAATAGCGTCTGTCACCCGTTACTTCTTTACCTAACCAGCTGGGCTTGTGTACTTTTTGTGCTTCATCAGTAAGCTCTACCTCTGCAACCACCAAACCTTGATTTTGCTGGTAAAACTCATCAACTTCGAAAGTGTGATTCTCAAACTCGACTAAGTAGCGTGTTTTATCAATAACACCAGGCTCACAAATTTTGAGTAGATCCTGTGCTTCAGCGACTGAGATTTCACTTTCCCATTCATAGCGGGAAGCCCCAGACTCATTACCAATACCTTTAATGGTTAAAAAACCTTTATCACCTTTTACTCTAACTCGGACAGTCCGTTCAGGCACACTCGATAAATAGCCTTGAATGATACGGACTGAACCAACGGCCTGCGATTTAAATAAATCGCTTTTGACTAAATATTTACGTTCGATTTCTTGAGCCATGATGCAAATCCTTAATATTTATCCAACCAACTTGAGTTACCGTCGGACTCATTAATGTTAGTTAGCGAGAGGTAAGTTTTTCATCCCAATAACGCGTTTTATCGCTTGTAAGTAATTGATATTTTCAACTCCTGTCAGCTTTAAATCACTTATGGTTTTTTGTATATCTTCTATTTGAGTTGATTCGCTGTTGATACTGACAATTCGAGCGCCATTAACGAGCACGTTCGCTAACTCACAAATTGTATCATTAACCATATAGGCGTAGCGCTGTTTATGAATGTTGACTGCCTGTAAGTCTGGGTGATTTTCGATAACAGCGAGGAAGCCTTCTAAACAATAGCTGTCTTGGGTTAATGCGGGTAAATCAACCATAAACGCGGGGAATATTTCTTCAATCAGTCGTGTTTTACTCAGTGGGAATACCGCTTTAAGTTTAGGGTCCCATTGTTCTAAGCCGTTGACCGTTTGCACATAGGATTTTATATCCATCTTACCGTCGCGAATTTTGGTATTGTTCAAATCATTCGTGCTGGAGATGATATAAATTTCGTCACTTTCTCGGCACCAAAGCTTTTCTGGTACGGGTACCGATAAGCGCGCCATACGATAGGATGCTTCGGTAAAGTTTTGCCCGAAAGTTCGAAATTCAAAACGAGGTTTAGATATTTCACCGATGGTTAATTCAGACATGAGTCAGTCCTTTTATGCTGTCGTAGTGTTCGGATGAAGCTCAACCGTCACAATACTCCCAAGAGATGATAAATAAACAGATCCAGATCAATGTTGTTGTTGATAAGTTTTAATCTAATCTTACATCAATCGTTTTGTGTAATAATGATTTTCGTCATTAACTAATGATTTTAATGGGAATATTTAAATCATAATTTAAGTCGTTCGTTCTATGTGAATATTTAATTAAAACTAGTTTGTACTTTCGTTGATCTAGATCGAATTTCATTGCTACTTTTACGGGTAATGTTTATTCAGCAGTCGCATTGCATCGAAAGGTAAACAAAATGACCAAGGAAACTCCTTCAGCGACAGACCCACTGGATATGAATCAATATCGAATGGAAAAGCTGCCAATTCGAAATAAAAGTACCGTTGAACAATGGTTAGCTCGTATAGGGATTTGGATTGCACTTGCCGTATTTGTATTTTTACTCACCGCCGACCCTATGCCGTTTTTAGTTAACATTGATAGCACTATGCTAAGCAAAACTGCGGCAGAACATTTTGACCAAGCCGGAGAAGTGTTGTTTAGCTGGCATGGTCAGGCAATGTTTGCGATTTTCTGTGCGGCTATTATTCTCTGGATAACAGAGCCTATACCGAATTATTTAACGTCATTGATGGTGATTATTGCGTTAGTGCTAACGGGAGTATTACCCGAAAAGGTAGCATATGCGCAATTAGGTCATCCGATAATGTGGCTCAATATTTTATCGTTTATCTTGGCTTCTATGTTGGCGACTACAGGCGTAGCTAAGCGCTTTGCGTTATGGTTTATCTGTCGTTTTGGGACAAGTGCAACCCCCATTTTTTACAGCTTTATGCTAATCAATTTGGTTTTGTCGGCCTTTATTTCTGCAACCACAGCAAAAGCCGCCATTCTCATGCCGATTTTTATGGTGATAGCCGCGGTGTATGGTGCTCGAGGTGGTGACAATAAAAATAATTTTGGCCGCAACTTAGTGCTGCAAAACCTACTGCAAATTAACTTATGTGCTGGCGCTTTTGTAACAGGCTCAGGGGCGAATTTATTGGCTGCGAGTTTAATTGCTGGTGCTATTGGTGGTAGTTTCTATTTTGCCGACTGGATGATTATTTCGATGCCCGTGGTAATTTGCATGATCATTATTGGTTGGTTTGTTGCGACAAAGATTTTTTTCCCATTATCCCCCGAAGAACGCTTACCGCAAATTGAGGGAGGAATGGACCGTTTACAGCAAGAGCTCAATAAAATGGGCCGAATATCATTTGTCGAAATTAAATCTATTGTGATTTTTGTGACTATTTTGATATTTTGGGCAACCGACAAATATCACGGTGTCAGTGCTACCGCGGTTGCATTTATTGGCGCCATTGTGGCTTTGCTTCCTCGGGTTGGTGTGGTGAACTGGAACCAGGTAGATGTGCCATGGCACTTATTACTTTTTTCTGCGGGGGCGTATACCTTGGGGGCTGGATTCAAACAAACTGATTTACCTAATCTGGCAGTAAATTTTAGCCTAGAGTATTTTGGTTTAGATGAAAATACACCCTTCAGCGTTTTCTATATAATGTTAACTGGTGCAATGTTGTTTAGCTCGGTGATATTTCAATCAAAAACGATGCGAACGATGTTGTTTATCCCCATCGCGATTGGGGTCGCCCAGCGTTTTGATTTTCCTATTATGAGTTTGGCATTACCTGTAGCACTCCAAATAGAGCATGTTTATGTTTTACCTTTTAATAGTAAGCCAGCTTTACTGCTGTATTCCACCGACCATTATAGTTTAAGTGACACGTTTAAATTTGGATTTACCATGCTAGTTATTGCTTGGGTGGTATGCATCGTATTGGGTGAAACGTGGTTTAGATGGTTAGGTTATACCCCAAATGGGGTGTTTTGGTAGCCTTCAAATCGTAAGACAATAGTATTGAGTACTAAATATGAGCGCAAAGAAAAATGAAATTCGAAGTAAATTGGCGCTACTGCAATTAGCAACGGAACTTGGCAGCATAAGCAAAGCATGCGGCATCATGGGTTACAGCCGTGACAGTTATTATCGTTTCAAAAAACAATATGAAACGGCTGGTGAACGTGGTTTAAAGAACTTATCTCGAAGAAAACCAGCATTAAAAAATAGAGTTTCCCAAGCTGTAGAAGACCAAGTTATTGAGATAGCACTTGATTACCCTAATTATGGTCAAGCAAAAGTCGCAGAGTTGTTGACAGCCCGAGGCTGCGCTATTTCTGCCAGTGGCGTTCGCACTATTTGGGTTAGGCATAACTTAGAAACAAAGAAAAATCGATTATTGGCTTTACATAGCAAGCTAAAACAAGACAATAATTTAGCGCCTTCAGATCAAGTGCGCATTGAAAAACTGTATCAACTCGATTCAAATGATCCCATCTTTGAGTGTCTTTATCCAGGTGATATTTGTGTGCAAGACACCTTTGATTTAGGGGTTATAAGCCCATTAGGCCAGTTATATCAACATACGTTTGTTGATGGTTATAGTCAGTTTGCGATAGCGGTGATTATGCCAGAACGTGATTCTGCTTCAGCCGCTGAGTTTCTTGAACAAACTGTTCTACCTTGGTATGCCACTGCCCAAGGGCTCAATATCAATACTATTTTAACCGATCGAGGCAGTGAGTTTTTTGGCAAAAAAAGCCAGCAGTTTAGCGATGTTTTATCTGCTCATAATATTAATCACATTCAAATGAGAGCGTACAATGGCCCTGTTGTAAATGGTCTTGCAGCTCGTTTTCAAGACCTAGCATATCATGAGTTTTATGAGCCATTCTTGAAAGAAAACAAAGCCGGTTCGTTGTTAGATCTCAATCAACAATTGGCGAATTGGTTGTATGACTATAACCATTCTCATGCCATATCTGGGCGTTATACATTAGGTAAAACCGCTGCAGAGGTACTGAAACTCACTAAGCACTTATCAGAAGCATCAAGCCAATGTAGTTAACATTGCAGATGGCAGTTTACAAACCTAAAGTAGAACGGTCGTCTAGAGTTGTTTGCTATAATCATAAAAGTGGTACGCGGTTAGTTGTAGGGGATTATCGGTATTACCGCCTTCAAAATGTGTTGATGGGTTTTGCTCAATGCTACGCCAGTAAATAACAGGCATAAAAAAACCGTAAACGCCTATTAAGTGCTTACGGTTTGATAAGTATTAAATACTTATCTCATAGTAACAAATTCTTCTGCACCCGTTGGGTGTATTGCTACTACGGCGTCAAAGTCTGCTTTGGTTGCGCCCATTTTCATTGCTACGCCAAAACCTTGCAGTATTTCATCCATGCCAAAACCAATGCCGTGAATACCGACAACCACTTCATTATCACCAGCACAAACAAGCTTCATTTTGCAGGCTTGGCGATGCGCTGTAACAGCTGAGTACATTGAGGTAAACGTTGAGGTGTAAACCTTAATATTGTCTTGGCCATACTTTTCAGCGGCTTCTGGCTCAGTTAGACCCATGGTGCCGATAGGTGGATGGCTAAATACCACTGTTGGAATTAAGCTGTAATCCATTTTAGCGTCTGGCATGTTGCCAAATAAACGCTCTGACAACAAACGACCCGCTTTAACGGCAACAGGGGTTAATTCAACACCGCCCGCCATAATGTCGCCAACACAATAAATACCTTTCGCGGTGGTATTTTGTTGCTCATCAGTAATGACATAGCCTTTAGCATCTAATTGCACATCGGTGTTTTCTAAGCCGATATTGCCTGTTGATGGTGAACGACCAATGGCCCAAATGAGGCAATCAATCGTTAAGCTTTGGTCATTTTCTAATAGTAACGTCAAACTACCATCGGCATTTTTGGTGACCGATTTAGGTACGCTGTGAGTGTGAAGCGTTGGGCCGTCGGTGGCCATAGCGTCAACTAATGCGTCGGTTAAAATAGGGTCAAAGTTACGCAGTGGCGCATGTTTACGTACTAATAAATGCGTTTCGCTGCCCAGTGCGTGTAATACACCCGCCACTTCAACAGCAATATAACCGGCACCCACAACCGCTACGCGCTTAGGTTGCGCACGTAATGCGAAGAAACCGTCAGAGTCGATACCGTGTTCAGCGCCAGGAATATTAGGAATTGTTGGTGCGCCGCCAGTGGCAACCACAATATGGTCGGCAGTGTAGTGCTCGCCATCAACTTCAATGGTGTTGTTATTGATAAAGCGACCATAGCCATTTAATAAAGTGACTTTATTGCTCGCAAAGCCACGGCCATAAGCATCATGAATACGGCCAATGTAGGCTTCACGATTGTCGACTAGCGTATTCCAATCGAATTTATTGACGGTAACATCAAAGCCATAATCTTTGGCATATAGGTTCAGTGCTTCAGCGACATGAGCGCCATACCACATGACTTTTTTAGGAACACAGCCGACGTTAACGCAAGTGCCGCCAACGTGCTTTGCTTCAATAATTAATACTTTTGCGCCACGCATTGCTGCACGGTTTGCTGAGGCGATACCGCCACTGCCTGCGCCAAGCGCGATATAGTCAAAATGTTGAGCCATGATTATCTCCACTGCGGTTAATGCATCCATTGTAGGGGGGATTGTGTTTGCAATCTAGTCGTTCCCCCCAATGCATTGTTAGCGTTTATGTTGGCATTCACCACGGTCAACGTTATTAGGGCCGCTGGTTGCACACTTAAGGCAGGCCCATTCGCTTTCTCTAATATCGATTTCATCTTGATAATGACTAAATTGACTGTTTTGGGTATGGCGTTGCTTCTTTTGTAACTGCTTTATGCGGCTATGCAACCAGCGACAGCTTGGATCGTTAGCGATTGTCGCACTCTTTAAGGTGGTGCGCTTTACAGTTGATGAGCGCGTGTTGTTTTTTTTGATGGGTGATTTTTTGTGGCTCGGTTTAAGGTAAATATCATCGGCTCGATATTCTAAAGCTGAGCTTTGCTCTGTGGGGATAACAATCACATTACCTTGATGATCGGTTGCGTACTGCGACGGGAGTGAGTTGGCATTGTCATTGGTTAACTGGGTGGGTTTATCGGGCTGTTTAATCATCAGTTTGGTGAGCTCGCTGGCAAGTAATGAGGCACTGAATAACATCATCACCGCGGCGAATAAGATAAATAGTATATTGATAAGTCGAGTTAACATAAGCTTCCTTGCTTGAGTCTAGGGGGCGTCCTGTAGCCCCTTTAGTCTAGCCTTGGATTGCTAAAATGCTAGCAAAGCTTAAAAACTCAGTTTGAAATGCACCCCTGCATAGGTTTGATCTAAACTGCCCTGAATATCATCGGCACTGGCTTGTTGCTTAATATCTCCTTGAGCGATGCTGTGGCTAATGTGTGCAGATAATGCCATTGAATCATTCAACTTTTGTTCGGCTTCTAGTCCAAATTGGAAATGGTTAGCGCCGTTGTGTTCTTCACTGCTGTATTGATAATCAAATCCCTGAACAATGTAAGGTGTCAAAGTGAAGTGTTGATTGATTTCCCATGGGCTATGTATGCTCAGTTCAATGAAATAGCCGCCAGCTTCGGTTGCATAAGTGTAGTTAACAGCGGGTACAAACCAAGTTAATCCATTAACCGTTAACGCGCCGAAAAATTCATTATCGGAACAGCGCTCATCGCCATAAAATTCTAAGCGCTGGTAGCCTACTGTGGCATCAATATTATTAGCGAGATGTAAGGTGTATTCTAGCCCTAGGTTCCATTCCACATAATTCACTTGGTCTGCTCGCCCTACAATGGCATAAACAGCTAGGTCGTTTTGTTCAATATTTGCCACTGCCCATGCAATACCGCCATGCTCTAAATTATTACGACCTTGAGTGACATAATTATTTTCCCAAGCAACATCAACCCCTGCAGTCGGCTGGTATTCTGCCGTGGCGAACGCTGACGAGGATGTCATCAAGCACATCATCGTAGCCATTGCACAACAAAAGGCGCGGGCATAATGGTTGCGGTTTGATAGGCAAAAATCGAAGTTCATGTTTATTGAGCTCATATCGAAAAATGGGAAAGTGCTTTTAATCAAGCGAATGGTAGCCCTTTTAGTGGGAAAATAAATGATAATCAGTCTCGTTTGGGATCTGCCTGTCAATATTAGTTGTGTAAATTAAGTGTAAAATTAAATTGGGATCTTAGTCACTCTATTTGTTGATCAAATCAGTTAGGTGACTGAGCTTGTTATACGTTGAATCAACGATAATATGGTCAAACTTAGTGATGACAAGGCCTGTGTATCGCCTCGAAACTAAGGTTATATTTATCGGGATAAATTGTTTCTACGCTTGAAAACGGTAACAATTAGCCCAATATAAGCTAAATACTCACGCGACATATTTCGAGGAATCTTTATGAGCAATCCATTGCTAAGTAGCGCAGAATTACCAGAATTTTCAAAAATTAAACCTGAACACATTCAGCCTGCAGTTGAGCAAGCCATTGCCAAATGTCGTGAGACTATTGAAGTATTATTAGCAAAAAATAGCCAATACACTTGGGACAATCTCATTGAGCCTCTTGAAGACGTTGATGATGAGTTAAGTAAAATGTGGTCGCCTGTGTCGCACATGAACTCGGTGATCAGTAGTGATGAATTACGTGATGCTCACGATGCTTGTTTGCCGTTGTTGTCAGATTACGGCACCTATGTTGGCCAGCATCAAGGTTTGTACGAGGCGTATAAATCGATCCACGAATCGGCAGACTTTGCCCAGTTAACTCAAGCGCAAAAAATGGTCATAGAGCAGAGCTTACGTGACTTTGAATTGTCGGGGATCGGCTTGGATGACAGTCAAAAAGCCCGCTATGGCGAAATGGTTAAACGCTTATCTGAACTCACCAGCAACTTTTCTAATCAACTGTTAGATGCTACTGAAGCGTGGACTAAGCTTATTACCGACGAAGCAGACTTAGCGGGTTTACCTGAGTCAGCCATCGCCGCAGCTAAAGCTATGGCAGACGCCAAAGAGCAAAAAGGTTGGTTATTCACTTTAGACTTTCCGTCTTATTTACCCGTAATGACCTATAGCGAAAACCGTGAGTTACGCGAAGAGTGTTACCGTGCATTTGTGACTCGCGCATCTGACCAAGGCCCTAATGCCGGTGAGTTTGATAACACCAATAACATGAATGAAATTGTGGCATTGCGCCATGAGTTAGCCAATTTACTCGGTTTTGCCAGCTACGCGGATAAATCGTTAGCCACCAAAATGGCAGAAAACCCAGCACAAGTATTAGGCTTTTTAAACGAG
>NZ_PJAP01000700.1:0-1981 GCF_002836795.1 Shewanella sp. 11B5
TATAATTCAGCGCCTGAATACAATGGTGACATGTTGGTCCATTGAGCCAAACTGCTGTCGCCAACAGTCGGTTTAGCAACATCAGCTGCCAATATCACATGATTGATCACCAATTGAGCTTGGTATTGCGGTTTCATAGCAGCACTTGGATCGTTTACCAAACGAGAGGAGATCAGCGCGCTGATCCCTGCGTCAGTTTGCGTTAGTTCCAGTTGCAACAAATGTGGCTCATTGGTGTCAAAAATAACCCCTTTAAGCAATTTGTATTCAGCAATACTGACTGGCACATGACATAAAGTTTCTGCCGCATCACGCATCCATTGCATGGCGCATACCGTCGGTAATACCGGATTGCCAGCAATACAATGATCGCTAACAAAAAGCATTTCAGCCGGGGTTAATACTCGAGTCACCGTCTGACTGATAACATCAGCAGCCGATGTCTTAGTCGTAACGGCCTCAGTTGTAACTGCGTTAGCCGTAAATGCTTTAGTCACAAGTGTATTAGTAGCAAATGTCAGCGAACCCTTGGCCATAAGCAAAGCGTCCGCATTAAGCTTTTTTGCAGCGTTGTCCTGCTCTGATGAACCTTGCATATCAGAGCCAATAAGCAGTTGTGCCCCTTGTTGGCTTAATAAACTGTGAGCAAATAGCTCGGCACCCGCTTTTAGCGGAATAACGTAAACGCCACGTTCAACAAACATTTTCTTTAATGCTGAGCTGACCATACCGCCATCCCAAGGGCCCCAATTAAAACTCATCACTTTAGCTTGAAGTAAGGTGTGCGCCAGTTTCAGCGCAGTTTTATTGAGGATTTCATTCGACATAGCGTAATCACTCTGTCCGGTATTACCGTAAAAACCGGCCGCCGATGAAAACAGTGCAATCAGCTTAATCTGTTGTGGGTCGAGTGCATTTATAATGCTGGCAAGCCCAGTCACTTTGGTGTGGTATACGCGGTTAAGTTCATCCAAGGTTTTATCTTGAATGTGCTTATCGGCTAACACGCCCGCACCGTGAATAACCCCATTAATGGTTAATGATTCACCCTTAGCATTCGTTAGGCTGTTAAGACTGGCAGCTACTGCTTTGGCGTCGCTGACATCCATCGAGACATATTGAGCACTGGCGCCGACCTTGCTGAATGCGTTTAACGCAGCATCTATTTCTAGGCTGCTGCTTATTGGCCATACGAGTGCATCAATCTGTTTTGGCGTCGGTTTGTTGCCTTGAGATTGAATATAAGCGATGGCTGCGGATTTTAACTCAGAGACTTTTTTGCCTTGTGCCCAAGCCGGTAAGTCTTTGCCAAAATGTTGGCTACGACCCGCTAACACAAAATGTGATTGGCATTGTTTGGCTAAGGTGAGGGCGCATTCAAACGTTACGCCTTTTGCACCGCCGGTGACCAAAATAGTGTCATTTTTGTTTAGGCTTGCTGGTGTAAACTGTTCGCTAGCGTTGCCGGCAACTAAGGTTACTCGACCTTGGTTACTGATCCCCACTTCATTAATGCGGTCCGCGCTAGCATTGGCACCATTGATATCAAATAACTCAGCAACGATGGCATCGGCAAAGCTTGTAGTATCAATATTGTTGGCAATGTCTAATGCGCGGCAAAACACCTGTGGCCATTCATGGCTTAGGGTTTTGCTTAGACCAGACAAGGCTGCTTGGTTAAGCTCTGCTGTTGCTAGCTGAGTATTATCAAGATAACCAAATCCACCGTCTAAACGGCTCACGGTAAAGTAGCATAAACGCGAAGCTTGAGTTGGTTTGGCAAACTCAGCGTGAAGATGCTTAGCCCATAAAAACGCGTTGTCGACAGCGGCTTTTGCTGCAACAGTGCACGACATTAATTCGCTGCTGTTAGCGGTAGCTTGCGGCTGTAAATGAATAAAGCCCGCAATGGCATGTTCAGCGCCCAAGTCGGCCTTAATATCGGCAATCACTTGTGCAATTTGGGCATCATCAATGCTGC
>NZ_PJAP01000701.1:0-1980 GCF_002836795.1 Shewanella sp. 11B5
TGTACAAAATATAAAACGCTTTTTGGATGAGCATAATATTGAAGTGTATTCAGAGCATTTAAGTTATTGCTCGGGTACTGGCCATATGTATGATTTGATGCCAATCCCATTTACTGATGATGCAGTCATCCATACCGCTAAGCGGATAAAGCAAGTCGAAGACATACTCGAGCGTCCGTTTATTTTAGAGAATGTGTCATTTTATGCGGCGCCTGGTGCACAAATGACCGAACAAGAGTTTGTCAATGCGGTGCTGCAAGAGGCCGACTGCAAATTACTGCTCGATGTAAATAACATTTACGTTAATTCAATTAACCATCAATACGATGCAGCAGCTTACTTAGCGGCGATGCCGACCAAACGAATCGCTTATCTGCATATCGCAGGACACTATGAAGAGGAGGCCGATTTAATGGTCGATACTCACGGTGCGGATATTATCGATCCAGTATGGGCCTTATTGCAGCACTGTTACCAAATACATGGCGTGCATCCGACCTTGCTTGAGCGTGATTTTAATATTCCTAAAACAGACATACTTCTTAATGAGATTAATCAAATTCATCAGTATCAACAAAATGCCTTAACGCAGCAGTCAATTTTGAGGAAGGCATAATGGGTTTCATTGAAGTACAACAACAATTTATGGACTATATCCGTGATCCTAGTTTGCCATTGCCCGAGGGGATTGAGCCTAGGCGCATGAAAATCTATCGAGAATTATTTTTTAATAATATTGCAGGTTTTGTGTCGAGTGCATTTCCGGTGTTGAAAAGTGTATATGAGGACGACCAATGGCAGGCCTTAGTACAACAATTTTTTGTAAGCCACGATTGTAAGACACCAATATTTGTTGAAATAGCCGGTGAGTTTTTAGCGTTTTTACAACATGAATACCAGATGACAGAAGATGATCCAGTTTTTATGTTGCAGTTAGCACATTATGAATGGTTAGAATTATGTGTCGCCGTCGCGCCAGACACTCCAGCGGCTCAATCGATCAATACCATCGAACTAAACCAGCATAGGTTATGCCTAGCAGCTTGTGCCAAAGTGGCTCAATATGCCTTTGACGTTCAGCATATTAGTGTTGACTACCAACCTATAGAGCCGACAGCACAAGCGAACTTTTTTTGTGTATTTAGAGGTGCTGATGATGAGGTCGCATTTTTACAACTGACACCATTAAGTGCGCAAGTGTTAGCTTACATTGAACAAATGACTCATTCTCAACAAGGTGTAACAGTCGATGCCATTATAAGTTGGTTAAGTGAGCATTACCCACAAATGCCAAATGACACCTTGTTGTCAGGCTGCTTACCTTTATTGCAACAACTGGCACAAAAGGGCATCGTTATTTCATCAATCGAGTCATAATAGGCATAATATATTTAAGGTTTTTATTTTGTGAAGATGCGTCTAAAATAAGCCACTTTTTGTGATCGGCTTCACGTTTGTTGTCGCGATGCTAACTGAACAGTTGGCACAATATAACAGATGAAAGATGTAAGTTATCGCAGTCAAAACATAACCTTAATGTAGGAATAATCATGAGCCAGCCGTTTAAAGACCCGTTTAACATATTTTATTTTATTGGTTTTATTTTGGTTTTATTAATTCCAACATTGCCCGCGAGTCTTTCATGGTTGAAAGCAACAGGATTAATTTAACGCTTACTTCAGGTTAACCTGTCATGATATTGTCTTATTAAACCACTCAGATAGAGTGGTTTTTTGTTTGTATGAGGGCGCATATGGCGGTGAAACGCGGATTTTTTCTCATTATTGGCTTGTGCAGTCTAGTGTTAGGCATTATTGGCATTGCACTGCCTTTATTACCTACAGTGCCGTTTTTATTATTTTCTGCGTTTTGTTTTTCTCTTTCTTTCTTTCTACTTCATCTTTTTCTTTTCCTTTCTCTTTTACTCTTCTCCTTTCCCACTTTTCATTCTTTTTTCTCTTTTTCCTTCTTCTTCTTGTA
>NZ_PJAP01000702.1:0-1978 GCF_002836795.1 Shewanella sp. 11B5
AATATGATTACTTCAGTCTTTTTAAGTTATGCGTTTGTGTACTCTGTGTTGTTTATTGTTGTTCCTTTTATATTAGTTATTTTCATTATGACTTGTATAAAGTTCTTCAAAACCGATACTGAAGAGCACGCAATTAAGTTCAAAAAAATGCTTTTTGATACTCAGAGCTTTAACTTTTTAAAATCGCTAAAAGCGATGGTGGGCGTCAAATATGACGTTTGTTGCAACGTTCCAATCGACACCGTGTTTGAAATGGATGCCCAAACCGCAGCAGAAAATCATACTCGACTCGATTATGTTGTAATTGATCATGACTCGTCGGAAGTGAAATTGGTTATCTCTGATTTCAGTCAACAAGATGATGCTAACGCAAAAAGTTTGTTCGAAAAATTCAACATTAAATTAGTTGAAATTGTTCGAGGCAAACCTTACGACATGCAAATGTTAAAGCTATCCCTACCGGTATGAAGACCCTGTCGGGTGAAGGCAATCTGTTTTCACCCGCTATTTTTTGATAATCCATTATTGTAGAGAGGACTGATTATGTCCCGGAATAACTGGCTACTGATGTTAAGTGTAGGCGTATTATCGTTTGCCCTTATGAGTCAGGGAGCAAATAGCGCTGACTCTACTGAGCAAATTAACAATGACTCATGTATGAAATGCCATAAACGCAATGGGGCAATGCAAGGTCACCATGCTCAAGAACAGTTAAAAATGAGTTGTAGTTCATGCCATGGTGAACAAGGCAATCACCCTAAGAAACCCAATGACCTGATGGTATTCTCTGCGGAAAACGACATGACAATCGATACTAAAAATGGCGTGTGTTTGAAATGCCATTCGCCTAAAAAGATAGCTCAAGCGGAGTGGACTCACAACGTACACGCACAAAAAGTGAGTTGTACATCTTGCCATAAACTGCATCCTGAATCAGACCCAATAATGGGCTTAGGAGCAAAAGATCGCAGTAATGTGTGCCGAAATTGCCACACAGTGCAGAGGTAACTAATCATGGAAAACTCAAGAAGACATTTCCTTAAAAGCACCTGTGCATTGGTTGCCGGCGTGTCGGTATATCCACTCAGCCGCGATCAAGCCAATGCCGATACGGGCATAAGAATAAACAATTTAAAATACGCCATGCTACATGACGAAACCAAATGTATTGGTTGTAACGCTTGTGTTGAAGCGTGTCGAGAAGTGAATCATGTTCCCGAAGGTGTCACCAGGCTGAGCATTGAACAGTCGGGCCCTTATGGCAAGTATCCAAATCAGTATTACCACTTTAGCCGCCACTCCTGCCAACATTGTGAAGATGCGCCTTGCGTTAATGTATGCCCGACTGGAGCCGCCTTTATCGATAAAGAAAGCGGCATTGTCTCGGTTAATGCAGATAAATGTGTTGGTTGCCAATACTGTATTTTAGCCTGCCCTTACGATGTACGTTTTATTAATCCTGTGACTAAGGCAGCCGACAAATGTGACTTTTGCAGGGAAACTAATCTCAAACAAGATAAACAACCTGCCTGTGTAGAAGCTTGTCCAACCAAAGCATTGGTGTTTGGTAATCTTAAAGATCCTGAGTCTGAACTGGTTATGCTGTTAAAAGCTAATCCAACACAACGGACCAAGTTAGATTTAGGTACCCGGCCCAAACTGTTTCGTATTACAGCCAAACAAGGGGAGATTATATTATGAACGCTTTGCATTTTGACTCTTTGGTCTGGCATTGGCCCATTGCCATATATCTATTCCTAGCAGGGGTTTCTGCCGGTGCGATGTTCTTTGCCGTATTGCTGAAACATGTATGCCTTAAAGAACAAGCATACCGTTCAGGCTTTGTTCAAGCAGCGTGTATTGTTGCAGCAGTTTCCGTTTTAGCAGGTTTGGGGATTTTGGTATTAGATTTAACCAAACCATGGGATTTTTGGAAAATACTTGTGTTCTACAATCCCACCTCAGTGATGTCGATGGG
>NZ_PJAP01000703.1:0-1977 GCF_002836795.1 Shewanella sp. 11B5
ATCATTGTCAGTTATACCCATTAAGTTAACGCTTAGTGGGTATTTTTATCGATTATTAATACGTTTTCAGAAATGTAATGCGCATAGCGTTTATTGAGCATGATGATAAATGTCAGTATATTCATTTATCATCATCACCATATAGGCAGGGCAATGACATTATTTACTTCAGCAGCACAATCGTGCCCACTTTGCCAGCAAGCTAATGGTTGTGCGATGGAGCAAGGGTTAGCCATCGATGCATGCTGGTGTGCTGAGCAAGCGTTCAACATGCCATTGATCATTGCACAATACAAAGCGGCATCTACTTTGGTTGATTTGCCGAATGGCCAATGTGTTTGTCAGTCATGTATGACTAAATTGGCGCAACAATTCAATATCGATCCCGTCGAAACTTATTCACCAGAACCAAAATCAGAATTAAAATCTTAACCATAACCATAACCATAACCATAATTACCATTCATTAGGGACGTTTCTATGCAAACGAAAGTGATTAATTTCAATGACAAGTTCTCTTTGTTCAATCAGCATTGGTCTCCTCGTGTGATTGCGGAAATGAATGACTATCAATTTAAATTGGTTAAGGTCGAGGGTGAGTTTGTTTGGCATGAACATGCCGATACTGACGAAGTATTTATTGTGATGGAGGGAACGTTGCAGATTGCTTTTCGCGATCAGAACATCACACTTCAGGCTGGGGAAATGTATGTTATTCCTAAAGGTGTTGAGCATAAGCCCATGGCGAAAGAAGAATGCAAAATCATGATTATCGAACCTCGAGGTGTCGTCAATACGGGCGAAATCGATAGCGATCGAACGGCGTTAAATGATCAGTGGATATAATGTAGGCAAAGGTTTGTCATTTATTAAAGGCCTCTGCTCATGCTAGTGCATTTCAGCGCTAGCCGTTGGTGCAAAGTCAGTTGTGTGTTTAATGAGAAACTACTGTTAACTCGATGTTAATTTTTATTGTTAGCCTGCTGTTAGTCGGTATACTGAGGAGATTGCGTTTTGGCCATTAAGCCAAAAAGTCTGTCATATAACGCTATGTATACTTGAGGATAATAATAATGCTTAGAAAAATTCTCGTTGTTGTCGCGACTATTATTGCGATCCCTTTTGTTGTCGCCCTATTTGTTCAAAAAGACTATTCAGTCACTCGTACTATCACCATAGATAAACCGATTTCCGAGGTTTTTAATTACGTTAAACATCTAAAAAACCAGGATAATTTTAGTAAGTGGGCGCAAATGGATCCCGATATGGTCAAAACCTACCGCGGTACTGATGCGACAGTAGGCTTTGTGTCTGCTTGGGCCAGTGAAAACCCTGATGTAGGTGTTGGCGAGCAAGAAATTATTGCCATAGATGAAGGTAAACGTATCGATTTTGAATTACGGTTTATCTCACCCTTTGAAGCGACCGAGCCTGCCTATATGAGCACTGCAGCCGTTAATGCTAATCAAACTAAAGTTGATTGGGGTTTTAGTGGTCATTTTGCTTATCCAACTAACTTAATGTTTTTGTTTATCGATTTTGAAACCATGATAGGTGCTGATTTACAGCAAGGTCTAGAGTCATTGAAAGTGGTACTCGAAAAATAATTTGTATGCGCATGAGCTAATGACTCATCTTGAAGATGATTCATTAGCTCATGCGGTGGGTTGCCATGGTTAACTTAATCGGGGTAATCTAAAAAATGCAATCGTTGCAGTGGAGTTGGGCCACTGTAACCATAATAAAAATAACCAAATATCTAATAATTATAATATTCGACATAAGTCATTACTCATTATGAGGTTTTTTACATGGAAGCAGTCACGCAATTTGTCAGTATGATTAACAGTATAGTATGGGGCGTTCCCATGCTTATTTTGATTTTAGGGGTCGGGCTGTTTTTGTCGATAGGCTTAAAATTCATGCCTATTTTAAAGCTGAATCGAGGTTTTAAATTATTATGGTCGGGTCGTCAGG
>NZ_PJAP01000704.1:0-1963 GCF_002836795.1 Shewanella sp. 11B5
TGGGATGTACTAATTTACAAGGTTATTTGTATAGTAAACCCTTACCTCCGGAAATGGTTTAATTGTTATGTAATAGGCGCTCAAAATTGGCCATTAACGTAAATTGGTGGCAGTAAAAAGGGGCCGATTTAAATAAGCACGCCAAGAACTTTTTAATATCATTAATTCTTTAAGCCGATCAATTCATATTGAATCGGTTTTTTTTGTACCTTTGCTTGTATATATAAACTTTCGTATATACACTTAGTCGTATGTTTTTACTTCTTGTTTATCCGTTATGAAAAAGAAAACTGTGTTGTTTCTATGTACTGGCAATTCGGCGCGTTCGCAAATGGCTGAGGCGTTGTTACGCAATAAAGCGGCTGATCAATTTGATGTGTTTAGTGCCGGGACATCGCCAGAGCAAGTCGATGTTCGAACTATTGAGGCTATTACTCGCTTCGGTATTGATGCGGGTGATTTAGTGTCTAAGCACCTACAGACTTTTGCCGGCAAAGACTTCGATTATGTTATTACCCTATGCGATAAAGCCAATAATGAATGCCGTAGTTATCCTGGCGCGGGTAAGCAACTGGCATGGGACTTTCCCGATCCTAAAAATCGCGCAGGCGAGCAACCATTTTTTTTGACCTTACATGACATCAATAACCGCCTGACGATGTTTCTGTTAGTGGAGCAACAAACTACGTGTCTAAGGCCATTTGAGTTGGTGCCCGAAGCCGAAGTACCTGAATTCAAGGAAGTTGACCCCATTACATTTTATAAATGCCTTACCGATGACATTCGCTTAAAAACCTTAATGTTGACCCATTATCATGGTGAGCTGTGTGTATGCGAGTTAATGGCGGCGCTTGATGAAGAGAGCCAACCTAAAGTATCGCGCAATTTAGCCTTATTGAAAAAGGCCAATATTCTAAGCGACAGAAAACATGGCCAGTGGGTGTTTTATCGTATCAATCCTAATTTACCTCTCTGGTCCAAATCAGTAATAGCAGAAACCACCGAAAACAACCTTGGGTTGATAATGCCGTCATTACAGCAATTACACACAATGCAAAATCGGCCAAATAAAGTGAGTTTTTGTCGTTAAGTTGATGTTTCAAATGTTTTTTAAAAGATGCTTTAATCGATTTTTATATGTTTTCTAGTTGTGTGGAGTCATTTTTATGGGAATATTCGAACGGTTTCTATCGGTATGGGTTGGCTTAAGTATGTTGGCTGGGGTGTTGTTAGGTTTATGGCAACCCGGAGTATTTCAAGTTATTGCCAACCTTGAAATCGCCCACGTTAACTTGGTGGTTGCGGTGTTTATTTGGGTGATGATTTACCCAATGATGGTGCAAATTGATTTTTCTTCCATAAAAGATGTTGGCCGAAATCCCAAAGGATTATTGCTTACAGTAGTCATTAATTGGTTAATTAAACCCTTCACCATGGCAGCTTTAGGTTGGTTGTTTTTTAAGGTGCTATTTGCCGACTTGGTCGATCCTGCATCTGCACAAGAGTATATCGCAGGGATGATTTTACTTGGCGTGGCTCCTTGTACTGCGATGGTGTTTGTGTGGTCGCAATTAACCAAAGGGGATGCGAACTACACCTTAGTACAAGTGTCGGTTAATGATGTGATTATGATTTTTGCCTTTGCGCCTATTACTGCTTTTTTGTTGGGGGTGAGCGATATTCAGGTGCCATGGGAAACCTTGCTTATTTCGGTATTACTGTATGTGCTGTTGCCTCTAATTGCTGGAGTGACAACGCGTTACTTACTTAATCGCCGCCATGGATTAGTTGCTATTAACTCATTTTTGGCCACCTTAAAGCCTTGGTCAATTATTGGTTTATTGGCCACTGTGGTATTGCTATTTGGATTTCAGGCCGAGGTAATAGTGTCGGATCCACAAACGATAGGCTTAATTGCTGTGCCGTTGATTATCCAAACTTACGGCATTTTTATCATCGCTTA
>NZ_PJAP01000705.1:0-1960 GCF_002836795.1 Shewanella sp. 11B5
AGATGAACGAGCCTCCAGGTAACCGTTTACGCGTAGCGTTAACTGGCCTGAGTATCGCTGAAAAGTTCCGTGACGAAGGTCGTGACGTATTGTTGTTCGTGGACAACATTTACCGTTACACCCTAGCGGGTACTGAAGTGTCTGCACTATTAGGTCGTATGCCTTCTGCAGTAGGTTATCAGCCAACACTAGCTGAAGAGATGGGTGTTCTTCAAGAACGTATCACTTCAACTAAGTCTGGTTCTATTACTTCTGTACAAGCAGTATATGTACCTGCGGATGACTTAACTGATCCGTCACCAGCAACAACCTTCGCTCACTTAGATGCGACTGTTGTATTGTCTCGTCAAATTGCATCTTTGGGTATTTACCCAGCGGTTGACCCATTGGATTCGACTTCACGTCAGTTAGATCCACAGGTTGTTGGCCAAGAGCATTATGATGTTGCAAACGGTGTACAAACTGTATTACAGCGTTATAAAGAGCTGAAAGACATTATTGCTATCTTGGGTATGGATGAATTGTCAGATGATGACAAAACCATGGTATTCCGAGCACGTAAGATTGAGCGTTTCTTATCTCAACCTTTCTTCGTAGCAGAAGTCTTCACTGGTTCTCCTGGTAAGTACGTTTCTCTTAAAGACACCATCCGTGGCTTCAAGGGTATCTTGGATGGTGAGTTCGATCACATCCCAGAGCAAGCGTTCTACATGGTTGGCTCTATCGATGAAGCTGTCGAAAAAGCTAACAAAAAGAAAAAACTAGGCCGTAAAGCTTAGTTCTTTAAGGAGAACTTGATGGCAGCCAAAACAGTCCAACTTGATATTGTTAGTGCAGAAAACAGCATCTTCCATGGCCAAGTTAGCTTTTTAGAAGTTAATGGTGCTGAAGGTGAGTTAGGTATTATGCCTAACCATGTTGCGTTACTGACAAAAATCAAGCCTGGTATGGCGCGCTTTATCAAGCAAGATGGCAGTGAAGAAGTGTTGTATTTATCAGGTGGTTTACTTGAAGTACAACCTACTGCAATTTCAGTGCTTGCTGATGTAGCATTACGTGCCGATGATATTGATGAAAAAGCTGCTTTAGAAGCCAAAGAACGTGCAGAGCAAGCAATTGCTAATGCCGGTACTGACTTCAATTATGAAGCTGCTACAATCGAGTTAGCCAAATCTTTGGCTCAATTACGTGTTGTTGAATGCATCAAGAAAAATATCACCAGATAATCTGATTATTTGACGCTTAAAAGGCGACTCTTACGAGTCGCCTTTTTTATTGCCTATTACTGGCTAACTTAGCGCCTTTGTTTTCCCTTTGGTTGATATTCCGCTAAAATGACCGCAAATCTCTATCTGTTCAATAAAGGAATGCTCAATGTCGTTAAATGTTGTGATCTTAGCTGCAGGAAAAGGAACTCGGATGCGCTCAGATCTGCCAAAAGTGCTGCATCCCATTGCCCATAAAAGTATGGTGCAACACGTTATCGATACTGCCAATTCTTTAGGTTCATCGGCTATTCAGTTAGTGTATGGCTATGGTGCAGATAAATTACAAGCGGCTTTAGGTGAGCAAGCATTAAATTGGGTATTGCAAGCAGAACAACTCGGTACCGGCCATGCCGTTGCCCAAGCTAACCCAAATATTAACGACGACGACACGGTATTAATTCTTTATGGTGATGTGCCGCTAATTCAACAATCGACCTTAGAAGCTTTATTGGCTGTTCGTCCTACTATTGGTCTTGCTATTTTGACTGTCAATTTACCTAACCCTACCGGTTATGGTCGTATCGTTCGTGAACAGGGTAAAGTAGTCGGAATTATTGAACAAAAAGATGCTAACGCTGAGCAGTTAGCTATTAACGAAGTGAACACCGGCATTATGGCGGTACCAGGTAAGCAGTTAAAAGCATGGTTAAATCGTTTATCTAATATTAATGCTCAAGGCGAATACTATTTAA
>NZ_PJAP01000706.1:0-1954 GCF_002836795.1 Shewanella sp. 11B5
TTCTCTCAATTAACGTTAGCGGGCTTTAATCGTCAAACAGGTGTGTTATATCCTGAAGACCAAAAGTATCGTATTGAACGTATTCTTAATAGCAATGGACAGCAAGTTTCGCAAGGCGACTTACTGTTTGTGATATTACCCATCGAAGCGTAATACCTTCGATTGATTGTTGAATAAAATACCCGCTAAATAGCGGGTATTTTTTTGTCAGACTTTCGTATGTTGTAATACACTTAATAGCATATACACTTTTGGTTCAACTAATCTGTTGGACCATATTGTTGGAGCATACTATTTTGAAAAATAATGCGAACATTGAGTCGGCTTGAGTTCTCTAGCGTATTATTGATTACGCTGTTGATTTTCATTACTTTGATTAACGCTAAGCATGCCAGTGCTTCGGTGGTAGAGACTCAGTCTTTTATCAATTTAAAAAACCGTAATATCATCCGTTACTGTGTTGATCCCGATTGGTTACCTTATGAAGCTATTGTCGATGGCCGCCATACTGGGATTTCATCTGATTATTTAGCATTATTAGCAAATTATACCGATCTGACTTTTGTGTTAGTGCCCACCTCGTCTTGGCGACAGAGTTTAGAATTACTTAAACAAGGTGAGTGCGAGTTAACCCCCATTTTAAATCAAACCCCCAAACGCGACGCATATCTCTCTTTTAGTGATATCTTTTTTAAATCTCCAAATGTATTGGTGTCATTAAAATCTCAACCTTTTTTGCAAGGATTTGAAAATATAGGTGACCGCTTATTGGCAATACCCAAAGATTATCGTCTAGTGGAATATATCCAACAATTTTACCCTGCTATCAATACCGTATTGACTAAGAACGAGCGACAAGGATTGGAAAAGGTTGCTAATGGTGAAGCGGATGTCTTTGTAGGGTCGATGTTTTCTGTTAACGCCTATATTCAACAACATGGGTTAACCTCGTTAAAAATAGCGGGGTGGGGTGGTCCTGAAGATGAGCTACGCATTGGCGTTATTCATGCAAAACAAGATTTGCTGTCACAGATTAATGCTGGATTAGCAAAAATCACTCAGGCAGACCATATTTCAGTTTATAAGAAATGGCATAACATTACAGTTGTTGAGGACATCGATTATAGCTTAGTGGTTCAAGTGGTGACTGCACTGGGGATGTTTATCTTATTTCTGCTTTACCGAACAATGTGTGTTAGCAAATACAATGTTCATTTAGAAACCAGCAACAAGCAGTTGCAAAAATTACAGTTAGAACTGGAGAAGAAAAATTGCGATCTCGATTTTTTGGCTCAACATGATCCGCTGACAAAATTGTATAACCGCCAATATTTTAATCAAACCTTTTTAGATGATGCTAGGCAGCCTCAAAAAAAAATCCGTCAAAACAATATGAGTTTGATTATCATTGATATTGATTTCTTTAAAGCGATTAATGACAAGCATGGGCATACAATTGGTGACAAAATATTAGTTCAAGTCGCGCAAGTGCTACAAGCATCAGTAAGAGAACTTGATGTTGTTGCAAGGTGGGGCGGCGAGGAATTTGTGGTGGTTTGCCAACATGTAGCGTTACACGATGCCACTGAGCTATGCCAACGAATTACTGATGAACTTAGTCATTTTCATTTTTATCACAATATTAAAGTGACTTGTAGTTTCGGAATTGCCTTGCTGAGTGATAATGAACCGATCCAAGCTTGCTTTGAACGAGCCGATGCCGCGTTATACAAAGCTAAGCAGTCTGGGCGTAATCAATATTGTAGTGCGTAGATAAAAACGACAGTTTGCTGGATGTTTGTGCCATTAACAAAAATAGATCTTTATGTGAATAAATGCATATTTGTTGTGGTGTGATGTTGTTTCGCGACATTATGTGGCCCTAAAAATGCTTATTTGGCCATTTCATCTAAAATTTAACATTTTTCAGTGAAATCCACCCAAAGATTAAAAA
>NZ_PJAP01000707.1:0-1952 GCF_002836795.1 Shewanella sp. 11B5
ATATTCCTGAGTGGACTTGCCCTACTTGTTCTCGAGGTATATTACAGTTGTCAGGAAGTTTATGCTTAGAAGATACTGCAAATACAATTGCTGGTAGAAAGCATGAGTCATTTGAGCCAGAGTATAGTGAATATAGCGTTCAGGGTATGCTCAAATGTAATCGGCCAAAATGTTCAGAGACAATAATGATGGTAGGAACCGGTTTTTGTGAGCATGACCAAGAAGTAATTAATGGAGAGTTAACTCAGTGTTTGTTAGATTACTGCAAGAAGAGATTCTTTCAGCCACATTTGAATATTTTTGAAATTCCCGAGTATGTACCAAAAGACGTTGTTAATATGTTGAATTTATCTTTTGCTTTGTTTTTTTGTGACAGTGACTCTTGCGGAAATAGGATTAGAGCAAGTATTGAAAAGGTACTAAATCACATAGGAAGCCCATCGACGCGTGTTACTACTAGTAGTAGTCGAATTAAAACCATTTCACTTGGGGATAGGATAAAAGCACTGACTTCCGATTATGAAAATATTAAAGATTTGCTATCTGCTATCCGTATTATTGGCAATGAAGGCTCACACAGCGAAAGCTCGCTTAGTAGGCAGGATACGATAGATTCATATCTGATGGTTAAATTCATTTTGGACATTTTATTTAAACCACAAGTTGATACGGCTGAAGTTTACCAATTAGCTCGCCAGCGTATTGATGAAAATGAGGCTAATCAGCAAGCTGAACGAGCGCCAATGTAATTCACTTGAAGCTATTTATTAGTGCATTTTACTTGAACTACTCTTGTCACTAATAATGCGGTCAAGTACATTAATACTAATAGCTTGCCGAGCTCGATAATTTTGTTATAGCTACATCATTTTTTCTGAGCTCATGAGAAACGCTTGCTTGTTAATTCATCACAATGAGAAATACCTGCTCTTGCAAAGAATTTGAACAGGTGTTTTGCACCCCGTTAAACTGTTGATGTTAATCAATATTTTCGACAGGTTTCAAATCCGTCCACCGGTACCATATTCTAAATGATCAAGCCTCGATTATTACCGGAGCTTTTTGTGTCTTAATTTTGAAGCTATAAAGCTATAAAGCTATGAAGGTTTTAACAGTCAATCTTAAAATGCTTTTGATCCCAGGTAGAGGTCAAGATGTGACGCATTTGTGCCCCAAACTGAGTTACATTGAGTAATTAGGCCTAGATAAATAATCTATCAATTGACTTCGTCTTACTGAATTCACAACTTTATAAACCTGACAACCTTCAGCAAGACTTAGGATTCTATGTTGTTTCCATTAACAGTGCTCGTTTTTTCTTCTCTAGCCTGATAGAATTCTTATTAATCAATAACTTTTAAAAATTCAGCTTGAGTTATGCGTTTATGACATGTGCATGTGCTTTCTGCCAAAATTATGCGTCTCTGCACTATATGACTAGCAACGACTTAACTATTAATAATGGAATAATTTGATGGTTAAAAATCGAGGCTTTAAAATAAAAACAGTAAAATTTGGTGGGAATAGTTTTGATTTGACACAAGATAACGGGTCAACTGACAATATTTTCACCATTATTCTGGGTAAAAATGGTTGTGGTAAAAGCAGACTCTTGAAACAAATCTCAACCAATTTTGCTATATCAGATCAATTTTTGAGAGAAAACCCTGATAATTGGTTATCAATATGCAATGTTCCTAGTGGTAAAAATACAGCTGAATCATTTCTATATAGTATCAACGATATTGAAATTAAAGCGGAAACATTACATAAAGAACTTGCTGGAGCCTTTTATTCAAATGTTGAAGTGAGTGATTATAAAAAATGCTTCCCTACGGAGTTAATATGCGTATCAACAAGTCCCTTCGACAGATTTCCCGATGAAAACAGAGCTCCTTTAAACAGAAGCGTAAAAGATCATGAAGTAAGTTATCCTAGTATATACAGTTATA
>NZ_PJAP01000708.1:0-1952 GCF_002836795.1 Shewanella sp. 11B5
GTAAATTACTTTTAACTTATTGTGTTCATTAGCTTGATTGATTTTTTCAAGTTCAGAGCGTAGCTTTTGTGCGACAGCAACGGTATTGGCGTCACCTTCTTTGTATATGGCTAATTCAATCGATTCTACTTCGCCGATGCGAGTAATATCACTGCGTTCTTTGTAGGCATCACTAATCACCGCAATATCAGATAATCTGACTAACGTTTGGCCATCGCGGTAGATAATCACTTGACCTAGTTCATCTAAAGAATTGAATTGATTTAAGGTTCTGACTAAGTATTCTTTGTCACCCTGAATCACTTTACCTGCTGAAAGATTAATATTTTCTTCATTTATTCGACGTTTAACCTGGTCGGCATTAAGATTCAATTGACTTAGTTTTTGTTGATTTAATTCAATATGAACTTCTTGCTCCAACCCACCGGATAACCTTACAGCAGCAACACCGGATAAGGCTTCTAAACGTCGTTTTAACTCTTCATCAGCAAAAGTTCGCATTTGCTTTAACTGCTCCGCATCGGCATTGGGTACAGAAAAAGCTAAGCGCATGATGGGATCAAGATTGGGGTTAAAACGCAGTAATAATGGCTTATTAATGTCTAAGGGCAGCTCGATAGTGTCGATTTTTTCACGCACTTCAAGGCTAGCCATATCCATATTGGTGCCCCATTCAAACTCGAGCACAACATCAGACATGCCAGAACGTGAAATTGAGCTTATTTTCCGCAGTCCTTTGACTACGCCAACGGCTTCTTCAATTGGCTTTGATACCAGTTGCTCAATTTCAACCGGAGCAGCTCCGTCATAGGCTGTGCGTATGGTCACGCTGGGATAGCTTAAATCGGGTAATAGTTTTACCGCGAGGCGAGAAAACCCGACCATACCAAAAAGCATCACAGCGAACATGAACATCCATACAGTGACGGGGCGTTTAACCGAAGTGTTTATTATTGACATTATCCCGCTCCGTTATCGAATAGCTGCGAAGCTAAGTGGGGTAATAATTTCCACTAATGATTGATCTTTGAGGTTCTGCTGGCCCCGGATGACAATTTGTTCGCCATCTTCAACACCCGATAAAATTTCAACCGTGTTATTTTCACGATATCCCAACGTGACTTCACGTCGTTGTGCCTTGGTGTCTTTTATCACATATAAAGCTTGAGTGTTGTCTTGGTTGATTAATGCGTTATAAGGCACGGTAAGTACATCACGATGGGTGTCGTATTTAAGTTCAACTCGAGTAAACATACCCGCTTTTAATGTAGCATCTTGATTTGGCACGGCTAATGTCACTTTAAACGTACCGCTTTGAGCATCCACTATTGGACTAATGCGCAGTACTTTTGCATCGATAATATGGGCAGCGCTACCTTGATGTTGTTGAATAATACTGGCTTGTTGACCAACCCGCAAACTAGCAAGTTGTTGTTCTGGTAGGTGTAATATGCCGTGAAGTTGGTCTTGATTGACAACATAAAATAACTCTTGGAACTCTTTGGCCATATTGCCCGTTTTAACATAACGTGCAGCAACGACACCATTAATAGGCGAGGTGATTTGGCTTTCTTTAACTTGCAGTTCTGCTAAGTCACGTTGTGCTTTAGCAGCTTGCAGGTTGAACTCGAGCTTGGCCATCTGATCCTGGCTAATAAACTCTTTGTTGTTCATTTTGTTTAAACGATTTAATTCTTGCTGAATAATCTGCACTTCGGCTTCTGAACGATTGAAATCATAACGCTGACGCTTGGCATCAATTACCGCAAGTATTTGCCCTTTGGTAACCCGATCGCCTTCTTCAACGTTAATCTTTTCGATTATCCCAGCAATGCGGCTCATCACATGAGACTCTTCCGGTGCCTCAAGTGTGGCGGTGGTGCTGTAAAAAGAAGATACATTGCCTGTAGTGACAAGTGCTGTTTCAACTGGGATAGCAAATTTTTCATCTT
>NZ_PJAP01000709.1:0-1951 GCF_002836795.1 Shewanella sp. 11B5
TTTTCTTCAATATGTTCTACATTGCCTAATTTAGCCATTGTTTAATACTAGCCTCTCGTTTGGTTCCCGACCACTTGATATCATTAAATTAATTAAATGTTGGTTTTTTGTTAATTACTACTTGACATATTTTCGTACAAATTTCATTCTGTTTGTTAGGCGGCGAATACTAGACCGCTGGATAATAAGTTTTACTATCTTACTGGTAAGTAGACAACAGAAGGAAGTGGAAGTATGGCAAACGGAACTGTTAAATGGTTCAACAACGCCAAAGGATTCGGGTTTATTTGCCCTGATCAGGGTGGCGAAGATGTATTTGCGCACTATTCAACTATCGAAATGGAAGGTTATCGTACCTTAAAAGCAGGTCAACCTGTGTGCTTCGAAGTTGAAGAAGGCCCTAAAGGAATGCATGCTTCAGCCATCTCGCCAACAATTTAATTGGTGAGACTATAAAACAAAAAGACAGAGATTTTAATCCCTGTCTTTTTTATTGCCTAAAAAAATATCGCCTCAATCAATTTAATACACCTTCACTTGAAGATGTATTCATTAATAGAATAACTCACACCTAGTTAGGAAAGTTTTTGTGCAGATTAACCAATTACGAACTGGTTTAAAGTTGCACTAGGGCGCATTGCTTGTTCGGCTTTAGCAGCATCTAAACGGTAATAACCGCCTAAATCAACTGCAGGGCCTTGAGCACCGTTCAATTCAGCAAGAATAACGGTTTCATTTGCAGCCAATGACTTAGCTAAAGGTGCAAAGTGCGCAGCAAGCTCTGGATCAGCCGTTTGCTCAGTTAATGCTTGTGCCCAATACATCGCTAGGTAAAAGTGGCTACCGCGGTTATCGAGTTCACCTACACGACGAGACGGTGATTTATTGGTATCAAGAAACACACCAATAGCAACATCTAAGGTATCTGCTAATACTTGTGCTTTAGCATTGTTGGTCGTTTGGCTTAAATGCTCTAAAGACGCAGCAAGAGCTAAAAACTCCCCTAATGAATCCCAACGTAAATGACCTTCTTTTTCGACTTGTTGCACGTGCTTAGGCGCTGAACCACCGGCACCAGTTTCAAATAAGCCGCCACCATTCATTAACGGCACGATAGACAACATTTTCGCACTTGTTCCCAGTTCAAGAATTGGGAATAAATCGGTTAAGTAGTCGCGTAACACGTTACCCGTTACCGAAATAGTGTCTTCACCTTTGATGATGCGCTCTAACGTAAAGCGAGTTGCATCTTCTGGTGACATCACTTGTATGTCTAAACCAGCAGTATCTTGTTCAGCTAAATATTGAGTGACTTTTTTAATTAACTCAGCATCGTGAGCACGGTTGGTATCTAACCAGAATACCGCAGGCGTATTGCTTAAGCGTGAACGCTTAACCGCAAGTTTAACCCAGTCACGAATTGGTGCATCTTTGACTTGGCACATACGATAGATATCGCCAGCTTCAACGTTATGGCTCATTAACACATCGCCAGCTTGGTTAATCACGTTAACCGTACCAGCAGCTTTAATTTCAAACGTTTTATCGTGGCTACCGTATTCTTCTGCTTTTTGAGCCATTAAGCCCACGTTAGGCACGCTGCCCATAGTTGTTGGGTCAAATGCGCCGTGCTTTTTACAGAACGAAATGGTTTCTTGATAAACACCAGCGTAACAACGATCTGGGATCATCGCTTTAGTGTCTTGTAACTGGCCGTCAGGGCCCCACATTTTCCCCGAAGAACGAATTGCTGCTGGCATTGATGCATCAATAATAATGTCACTAGGTACGTGTAAGTTAGTGATACCTTTATCTGAGTCGACCATTGCAAGTGCTGGACGAGCAGCATAAACAGCAGCAATATCAGCTTCAATTTCGTTACGTTTAGCTTCTGGCAGCGTACTGATTTTGGCATAAACATCACCAAAGCCATTATTTACATCAACGCCTA
>NZ_PJAP01000352.1:0-8596 GCF_002836795.1 Shewanella sp. 11B5
ACGCGTTTGCCAGTATTGGGAGTCCCAGTACAAAGCAAGGCGCTATCTGGCATGGACAGTCTATTGTCTATTGTACAAATGCCTAAAGGGATTGCCGTTGGCACCTTGGCTATCGGTACGGCTGGTGCGTTTAACGCAGGTTTACTTGCTAGCCAAATTTTGGCGCTTACCGATGCCGCTTTAGCTGAGCGTTTAGAAGCATTTCGTGATGAGCAGACTCGCTCGATCCTTGATAATCCAGATCCGAGAGAAGACTAATGACGTTGCCAAAAAATCTATGGGTATTGGGTGACGGTCAATTAGGCGCCATGCTCAGTCATGCTGGCCAACCGTTAGGCATTAATGTGCGCCCAGTCGATATTATGACGCCATCAGATGCACAATTACCGCTAGAAGCTGACGACATCATTACCGCTGAACGCGAGCAATGGCCTGAGTCGCAGTTAAGTTTACAACTCAGCCAACATCCACATTTTATCAATGGCCCTGTATTTGGTCGTTTAGCGGATCGTTTTAGCCAAAAAAGTCTGCTCGATGAATTAGCCGTCGCCACATCTCCATGGCAATTAGTTGATGATAATACCAGCACAGAGGCGCTACATCAGGCTTATGGTGAACGGGTATTATTAAAACGCCGCACTGGTGGTTATGACGGTAAAGGCCAACATTGGCTTAAGCAGGCAGAAGCAACAACCATCCCTGCCGATTGGCGTAATGAAGCCATTGCAGAACAAGCGATTAACTTTGATGAAGAAGTGTCACTAGTCGGCGTGCGCACCCAGGATGGCCGCTGTTTATTTTATCCACTGACACTTAACCTGCATCAAGACGGTATTTTAATGGCCTCTATCGCGCCATTAAGCCGCTTAGCGCCTTTGCAAGCTGAAGCAGAAGACATGTTGAGCAAGGTGATGCATGCCCTTGAATACGTGGGTGTGATGGCAATGGAATGTTTCCGTGTTGGCGAACACTTAATGGTCAATGAGTTAGCGCCGCGGGTACATAATTCTGGCCACTGGACTCAAGCGGGTTGCCACATTAACCAGTTTGAACTGCACTTGCGTGCATTATGTAATTTACCTTTGCATCAACCACAGGTTAATTTCCAATGTGTGATGGTTAACCTAATTGGTGTCGATAAAGACGACCGCTGGTTAAGCCTGCCAAATGCCGAACTGTTTTGGTACAATAAAGACGTTCGTGTTGGTCGTAAAGTCGGTCACTTGAACCTGTCTGTGCATAATAAAGCGATGTTAGATGACAGCATTAGCCACTTAAAAGTGTGGATGCCACAACAATATCAAGCACCATTAGATTGGATTTTGGCAGAGTTTGCTTAATAGCTTGGTTAAACAAGCGGGTTTAATTAGTTTGTAAAATCAATTAAACAAGTCATCAAATCTGTTTCTTAGGGCTTTACCTAAAGACACACGAAAAAAGGAGCCTAGGCTCCTTTTTTGTTATTGATTTTTGGTGATTAAATTTGGTGATTGAATTCTTTCTTGTGATTGAATAGCTAGGAATTTCACTTAAAACGCTAATCATTGTTCACCGTCATCAGTAAGCCGCTACACAAAGTCACTCTGACTTAATCAAAAAATACTCGCCATAACCACGACGAATCTAAATCTTCTTTGCATTGATGATACTGCGCAGCGTAGCGTTTTGAACGTTTGTCGACTTTATTGGCTACAGGCGTTAACCATTTTTTGGCTTTATAGCTGCCACGTTTATAACCGCCCCAACCTTCGTGATAATTTAAGTATTGGTTTTTAGCATCCCACTTAGACACACCATTAATTTTATGGGTTTTGTAAATAAACCAGCCCATAAAGTCCATCGCATCATCAAAATCACTGCGGCTAGACCAACTATTACCGGTTTCGCGAACGTAGTCGTCCCACGTCATGGTTTTAGCTTGTGCGTAGCCATAGGCATCGCTGGCTCGTCCAGTGGGGATAAAACCTAAAAAGTATTCCATAGGTGGTGCGGCATTATGTTTGAAGGAACTTTCTTGATACATCATCGCTAAAGGAACATGTACTGGTACGCCCCATTTTTCACGGGTGTCTACTGCGGCTTCATACCAAGAACGGTGTTCTTTAAAAATCGAACACAGATTATCAGGCTCTTTCGGAGGCGAGGTGGCACAACCCGCTAATGACAGTAATGCAATTGCGCTAACGACACCTAAAAAAAACTTCATAACACCTCTACCAGTACCTAAGATATTGATTCTGGACTCAGTTTTACATCAATTAAAAATCAATGCAATTATCCTTACATTTTTTGTTGCATTGTTTTATACAGGAACAGGCATTCTTTCAACAATGCGCCTCAAACTGAAAAGACTGAGTGACCCTGATTGGGCACATAATTGATGGAGTGGGTATTAACGTTTCATTTCACATTGATGAGATTCTGTTTGCCAAATAATTGGCTGCCAGTAGCCCTGATTTTGGCCAATATAGATTTTATCGGTATTGAATTGAGCGGCAATATGATAGCGCTGATCGAGCTCAACATTGACAGTAAACACTTTCACTTTACGGGCTGATAATGACACTTTTAATTCTGGTGAGTTAATCAGCTCTGCCACTGTAAATGCATGCTCGCCTGGCGATAATAGGTAATTGGGCCTTGAAATAACGGCAACGCCATCCAAGTGAGTGACCACGACACGGTATAAGTTGGCACTGTTATCGGGCGCTAAATAACTCGATACAGTACCGCACTCTACCATTTCATCTGGCGATGAAGCACAGCCATGTAAAGCTAATGCCACAACCGCAACAAGCAGTGCTCGCCAAGATGAATAAACTTGCATGATTACTTCGCCTCGAAAGTGCCTGCTGTAACAACATCACTAAAATAATGAGCGAGGAACGTCGCAAAATTATCTTGTGGTTGAGCTTCTAAACTGTGCTGCTCAAGCAAAGACTTTTTAGCTTCGTTTTCATAGCCTTGTTCGACTTCATCGCTTAATGGGTAATGGCTTAAAAATTCATGATAATCATTTGCCAGTTGTTTAACCCACACGCTATGGTCGGTGCCTTTAACCACAACTTCGTTTATCACCCGGCCCGATAACGTTTTATCTGGATCATCGATAGCTTCAGACCACGTACTTAAGGCTGTTTGGTAAGCATGGCTATCATCACCATCGAGTAGTTTCGCAATTGTGTTTAATTGCCCAAATAACTCGTGCATCCATTGCGTTAGGCTAATGGTCTTCCCGTTGCGTTGTAATTCAAGTCCAGGTTTACGACCTTCTAATACTACGGCTTTCAAGTTAGCGGCAATCTCTGAGTCGCCGACGGCATCAGTATCCTCAGATGGCGACAATAAGCAGTACAATAAAAATAGATCAAGAAAACGCACTTGAGTTGCATCTATCCCTACTGGGCTAAATGGATTAACGTCTAAGGCACGTACTTCAATGTACTCAACGCCTGCACGTGCTAACGCTTGTGAAGGTTTCTCGCCCTTTTGGGTGACACGTTTTGCACGGATTGGTGCATAAAATTCATTTTCAATCTGCAAAATATTACTATTGAGTTGGCGGAATTCACCGTCGACATTAATACCAATCTTTTCAAACTTTTTAGATGGCATTTTAATTGCTGCGCCGACGCCTTCAAGGTAGTCAGGCAATGAGTTGTAGCTAATATTAAGCGTGTCTTGTTCTTTGTTGGTATAGCCTAAATCACTCATGCGCAATGAAGTTGCATAAGGAAGGTATAAGGTCCCTTTACCGGTTTTTTTAAATTCGAAATCGACGTCTTGATCTTTTATAAATGAACTACATAATGCCGGCGTTGACCCAAACAAATACGGTAACACCCACACTAAACGACGGTAGTTACGGATCAATCCAAAATAAGATTCTGAGATAAAGTCTTCAAAGCTAATATTTTTACTGCAACAAGCGGCACCATTGGTCATCTTGTCATCATACAAACGTTGCCATAAATCTTGCGACACCGAAAAGTTAAAATGAACCCCAGAAATGATCTGCATTAATGCACCATAACGATGGGTTAACCCTTTACGATATAAGGTTTTCATTTTACCGTTATTTGAGCTGCCATATCGTGCTACAGGGATATCACTGACTTCACCTACGTAACATGGCATGCTGACAGGCCACAATTTTTGACCGTTAAGGTTACGCACACTGTAAGCGTGGGTTTGCGTTAACCCTTCGAGCAAATCATCAATACTATGACTCACTGGCGTAATAAATTCTAATAAGGCTTCGCTGTAATCAGTGGTAATGCGCGAATGGGTCAGAGCAGAACCGAGCGCTTCTGGGTGTCCGTCTTGTGCTAAATGGCCGTTTTCATCAATACGCAATGCTTCACGTTCAATACCACGTAACATGCCCAATAAAGCCTCACGGCCTTGAGTGTCGCTTAAGTGTTCGACTTTTTCATTGAAAGACTTCAATTTACTACTCTCTTTTATGGATTCGCATTGCGAGTAAACAGCTAGACCTGATAATAAACGAGATTATTACTGAAAACGCGAAAAAAAATGTAACTCAGTATAATTAGCGTGTTTATGGGTGTTAAATTAAAAAACGGCAACACAAGTTGTCACCGTTGATTGAGCCTCAAACATTATCTTTTATTTGCCAAAATAACCAACAACGTATGGTATTACGATTAAAGCACATAATTTAGCTCAATCTATGTTTACAACAGATTGAGCTATGGACACATCTCATGTATATGAGGCTAACATTAGCTTATTTCAAGGCTAGTGTTAACCCTAGTAGTAGCAAGTGTTCAACTAGTCGGCAAGTGTCATCATTTCAATCTGATACCCCAGCGCTGTTAACTGCGGTACAACTGTGGTTTTATCACCCACCACCAGCATCACCATGTCATTGATATTTAATAATTTACTGGCAAGTTTGTTTAACTCTTCGGTTGAAATGTTTTTCACAATTTTGTCTTGCTTAGCCGTAAAACCTTTATCGAGCTGATAACGTTGGATCATTCTTAAAAAACCGGCTTTTTGATACGGGGTTTCGTATTCTAATGCTTGGCTCTGCGCAATAGAACTGCGCATAAAGGCACTTTCTTCGTCAGTCATACCAGATGCTTGGTAAGCGTTAATTTCGTTAACAAACTCAGCTACTGCTAACCCTGTTACATCGCTTCTTACGCTAGCATACGCCATAAACTGACCGGTATCTTCAGCGCCACCAAACTGAGTGCGCGCACCATAGGTGTAACCTTTATCTTCACGTAGATTAAGATTAATACGACTATTAAAAGCATCCCCTAATGGGTAGTTCATCAGATAAGCTTTAAAATAATCACCTGTTGCATCATAGGGTAACGACACTTGGCCGATATTAATCACCGACTGTGCTGCACCGGGTTTATCAATCAAATAAATGGTGTTTTTAAGGTGTGTTGGTAATGCAGGCAGCGCTGCAACTTGAGTCGCCTCACCTTGCCATTCATTAAACATCGACAACTTAGGCATTATTTGTTGTTGATTTAAGTCAGACACCACGACCATCTGAGCATTACCTGCACGGTATTGCTGTTGGTAAAATTGCTTCACGTCATCTAGCGTTAATGCTGATATTGATTTAATCGTACCATCACTGCTGACCCCTAATGGGCTATTGTTGCCATATAACAAGGCAGAAAAACCACTACGGGCTAGATAGTTAGCATCGGACATTTGATGTTGCAAACCTTGCAACTGCTGTTGTTTAACTCGTTCAAAATCTGCAGCAACAAAACCGGGACTAAACAAACGCTCTTTAACGATGGCAAGCGTGGCATCTAAGTTTGCCGTTAAACTCGACACTTTAAGGTAACTTTGTGAATCACTGGCGCCAAAACTAATCGATGAACCCAACATATCAAGCGCCCCAGCCAAATCTTCACTGCTGCGTTGCTCGCTCGACTCATTGAGCATTGATGCAGTTAACTCAGCAAGACCCGCCTTGTTAATTAGGGTTAAACGATGGCCGCCATCCAAATAAATAAGCAGTTCGACAGTTGGCGTTTCGTCACTTTCAGTGCCCATCACTTTAATGCCATTTGCCAGCTTACTGTCCCATAATTGCGGCACTGTGAGTATCGGCGCCGCGGCTGATGCTGGGGTTTTATTGCGATCAAATGAAGATTTGGCGAAAGTGATATCGGTTAATCCCGTTACCGCTTCTTGCGCAATAGGCAAAGTAGTCGGTTCAAAATTATCCGCGTGGGCGATTAATTGTGTTTGCCCTTCTGGCACAATACTCATTACCACCATTGGCTTATTTTTAATGTAGGTATTAAATACCCGCATTACATCGGCTTTGGTGACGTTAGCATAACGAGCTAAATCAGCAGCCACCATGTCAGGTTTACCAAAAAAGGTTTGGTTAGCGGCAAGTGTCGAGACTTTTCCAGCGACACTTTGCATACCAAAAATAGTGCTGGCTTCGAACTGCACTTTGACTTTTTGCAAGTCATCGTCGGTTACGCCACGTTGTTCAAACTCACTGATAGTTTCATTAATTTTGCTTTCAAGATCAGCAAGACTGCCGCCTTTACTCGGGTTAGCGACAGCGTAAAGTGATAACTGACAAGTAAGCTCTTGGCATGGATGGCTGACTGCAGCTTGGACTGCATAACCATCTTTGACCAAATTTTTATAGATAAGTGATGTTTTACCGCCACCGAGAATATTAGCGAGTAGATCGAGTGCGGCTTCGTCTTTGTGTTGCGCGTAAACAGTGGGGAATCCCATGTATATTAATGGCAAATGTACTTTGTCTTCCATCGATATATAACGGGTTTTATCCAATGTCACCATGGTTTTAGCTTCAGGCTTAACCGTAGGCCCTGCTGGAATTTCACCAAAGTATTTATTTACCCATGCTAACGTTTGGATCTCATCAAAGTCGCCACCAATGGTTAAGGTCGCATTATTAGGCCCATACCAACGTTGAAAAAAATGTTTCACATCAGCAACTGTGGCGCGATCTAAATCATCTGGCCAGCCAATAACAGGCCAAGAATACGGGTGACCCGCTGGATAAAACGCTTGGTTAAAACGTTCATTTAAACGGCCATAAGGACGGTTATCAATCCGTTGTGCACGTTCATTTTTAACGGTTTCACGTTGTACTTCGAATTTTTCGCTCGTGAGGGCGGGCAGTAAAAAGCCCATGCGGTCAGATTCTAACCAGAGCATCTTCTCTAATTGATTACTTGGCACGGTTTCAAAATAATTGGTTCTGTCGGTATTGGTGGTGCCGTTTAATGTTCCGCCCGCTTCAGTAACCACTTTAAAATGCTGTTCATCACCAACGTGTTGTGAGCCTTGGAACATCATGTGTTCAAATAAATGTGCAAAGCCACTGCGACCGGCTAATTCACGGGCTGAACCGACATGATAGGTCACATCGACATGAGCTAATGGATCTGACTTATCTTGATGCAAAATCACGGTTAAGCCGTTGGCTAACTGATATTTTTTATAAGGAATGCTAACTTGATTTTCTGTCGGGGCCGCGGTTTCAATTAAGGTAACACCTTGGGGCAAACTCGACGACTGATACGCGTCATAGGCGCAACCACTTAATACAGCACTGATGGCCGCTGCTAACATCCATTTATTCAAATTTAGTTTCAAAATCGACTCCTTCCTTAAAACAAAAATAACCATCGTTGCAAGAGCAACGCGGTATCAATACTCAAACGTATACGTCATCAGCAATACAATGACGCTATAACGTAATAATTTACCCATAAACATAAATAATGAGGCTGGTAAGATAGGTATTTTTAACCATCCAGCCAGTAAACATAGCAAATCACCGATTATCGGTAACCAAGATAATAATAGGGCCCACATACCATATTTTTCTATCCATGCGAGTGCATAGCGGTATTGTCGACGTTGAATATCTTGTGGATTTTTGGCTAACCGCCCTGCTCGACCAAGACCATAACTGGTTATCGCACCAAGCGTATTACCAATAGTGGCCAGTATCAATAATTCGAACCATAAAGATGGCGTTTGATTAAGTAATGCCACCAGTAACACTTCTGAGCCGCCAGGCAACAGTGTTGCAGCCAAAAAGGCGCCGCTGAACATTAGCCATAAACTCGTCATCGATAGATCTTAATGTGCACTAGCATATTCATTCCAATGACTATTCATTTTATTTTTATCGTACCTTCACAATGAATATCTGCACAGCACAATATGAAGATATTGAACGCGGTAACCCCTAAAGACCACTCACGACTATCTCAATCGCAACTTAGACATAATCCCGATACAGTTCATTGTTACGTAAATATGCAAGGTTACCCCAACTCAATATACAAAAATTGAGCAACAACAGCGCGAATTCGTTAATAAATAGTAAAAAAACTTAAAGTTATAATAACAAACTCAGTTATTCATATAAGTTATAATAAAATAACGTTGTTTGTCATTCGCTCACTTCATACAATGCGATTAATATTTATTAACCTCAGCGGGTTTATTAAGGCATTATTTAGCGTAAATACCACGCATAGCCATAAGAAACTAAACCGAAATACCGCAACACATCGCCATTGTAGGGTTT
>NZ_PJAP01000710.1:0-1950 GCF_002836795.1 Shewanella sp. 11B5
CCTGTTTTATTCAATTATCGACTAAAGTTTATCTAAATATACCCAATTCTAGGTTTGTTGTTGTGCTGATTAACGCTACAATTGGTTAAGAATGATAATAAAAACATCACGAGAGAAGTATGCAGCTATTTTTGATGCGCCATGGTGAAGCGAGTTTTGATGCACTGTCAGATAGGGAACGAAAGTTAACTGATACAGGCCGTATTCAAACTGGTTATATGGCCAATTGGTTAGCAAAACAGGTCAGCCATTTTGATTTGGTGATTGTGAGTCCTTATTTACGTGCGCAGCAAACGTGGCAAGAAGTCAGTAAACATTTATCGGAACCCCGTAAGTGGTTAGTGCTTGATGATGTGACTCCCTCGGGTGATGCCAAAATGGCGATAGATGTTGTATTGGCTTATGCCGATCAATATAAAGCAGATAAGGTATTGGTTATTGCACATATGCCTATTTTAGGTTTTATGGTTAGCGAGCTTGTGGCGGGTGTTGAGCCTCCTTTGTTTGCTACTTCTGCTGTGGCTCAAATAGACAAACATACGCAGAATGCGAGTTTTGTCGCAATGACGGCACCACATCAAGTTGTTGTGTAATAGCAATAGCGTGTTGAATAACACCAGTTTATAAAAAGGTAAGTGATTACTTACCTTGTTACTGTCCGCGCTTATTTCCTCGAATTAACGTCGGTGAGGCAGCTCACCAATATCAATTAATACCAATAACGCTGCATCGCCGCCCCATTCTTTTGGCGCTTGGTGAAATGCTTTTACGTTAGGGTGTTGCGCTAACCACATTGGTGTTTGTTGTTTTAAAATCCCCATTCCGTAGCCGTGCATCACGCAGCAACAAATCGTGTTTTGCTTAACGCATGCTTGGATAAGTGCGGCTAATTCAAGTTTGGCTTCTGCTTGACGCATACCGTGTAAATCAAGCAACAGGTCAGGAGAATAGTCACCACGTCTTAAGCGCTTTAATTCATGCTTATCTGTGCTGGTATTAATCCAACGCATAGGGCCATCTACCGGCAGAAGCGGCTGATATGTATCCGAAAAATAGCTATCAGCATGGAGCTGCTGTTCTTTTATTTCGAACTGTTGTTTGGCTTTGACAGGCTGTTTAAAGTGGTGAGTATCTTGCCTTAGCGGTTTGATACCTTCGATTAATGCACTAAACAGCGATAAGTCTGGATAATTATCGTCTTTCATGGGCGTATTGTATTGAATTCTAGGTCATCTTAATAGACATCAGTTACAATAGCGCAGAACAATTTTTAAGGAGTGTGTTTTGGATAAGATCTTTGTAGATGAAGCTGTCACTGAGTTACGTACTATAGCTGATATGTTACGTTGGGCTGTCAGCCGTTTTAATGATGCCAATATTTATTATGGTCACGGAACGGATAATGCTTGGGACGAAGCCATTGCATTGGTTTTTGATGCTCTACACTTACCAGAAGATATCGGTCAGCAGGTTATTTTAAGTAATTTAACCAGCAGCGAAAAACATAAAATCGTTGAATTGATTATTCGCCGTGTACGTGAACGTTTACCGGTACCGTATTTGACCAATAAAGCCAAATTTGCAGGGCTTGAATTTTATGTAGATGAACGCGTACTTGTGCCGCGTTCGCCGATTGCCGAAATGATCAATAATCAGTTTAGCCCATGGTTATATAACAAACCGGTTAATCGTATTATGGATTTATGTACTGGCAGTGCTTGTATTGCCATTGCTTGTGCTTATGCATTTGAAGATGCCGAAGTTGACGCATTAGATATTAGTGAGGACGCACTTGAAGTCGCGCAGATTAATATTGAGTCTTTGGGCGTGTTGGATCGTGTTTTCCCGATGCAATCCGATTTATTCTCGGCGATTCCAAAAGGCCAGCATTACGATTTAATTGTGTCTAACCCTCCATATGTAGATGCACAAGATATTGGTGATATGCCT
>NZ_PJAP01000711.1:0-1949 GCF_002836795.1 Shewanella sp. 11B5
GGGTGAACTTAAAGCCGATTTACTTTTAGCTGAGATTAATGGCCATAAGAGCAAAATTCCTGTTAGCCATCAAGGCGACGACTTTACGCTCTTTTTACCTTCTGGCAGTTATCACTTTAAAGCCATATTGGCTCAAGTGATTGAAGAAGTGATTAACCATGCAGATAAGCTTAAAGCACCAATGAATGGCACTGTTGTGACTCATTTAGTGGAAGTGGGCCAGCAAGTCAAAGCGGGCCAAGGCTTATTAGTGATGGAAGCCATGAAAATGGAATACACCATCGAAGCGCCGTTTGATGGCGTGGTGAGCGAGTTTTACTTCCAAAGCGGTGAGCTTGTCAGTGACGGTGCACAACTATTAAACGTTGAACCATTAGCCTCTGAAGCTAACGTCGAGGAAGCGTAAATGTTACCGACTAAAGTGAGCATTTTTGAAGTTGGCGCGCGTGACGGTTTACAAAACGAAGTGCCAGTGACCACTGCAGACAAACTCACGCTAATCACACAACTTGGTGATGCAGGTATTAAGCGTATTGAAGCAGGCAGCTTTGTGTCACCTAAGTGGGTGCCACAAATGGCCGATTCTGATGCCGTATTGCAGCAACTCAAACGACAAGCTGGTGTGGTTTACAGTGCATTAACCCCTAACCTAAAAGGGTTTGAACTAGCCCTTGCTGCAGGTGCGGATGAAGTGGCTATTTTTGGCGCAGCATCTGAAAGCTTCAGTAAAAAAAATATTAATTGCTCAATCGATGAGTCAATCGAACGCTTTATTCCGTTAATGGAAGCCGCCAAAAAACATGGGATTGCAGTGCGTGGCTACGTGTCTTGTGTGCTGGGTTGTCCATACGAAGGCGACATTGATGTGAGAGAAGTCGCCAGAGTATCTGAGATCCTTTATAAAATGGGGTGTTATGAAATCTCATTAGGCGACACCATCGGTGTTGGCACTCCCAATAAAGCGCGGCAGATGGTTGAGGCTGTCGCTAAAGTGGTTCCTGTTGATAAGTTAGCTTTGCATTTTCACGACACATACGGCCAAGCGTTAGCCAACATACTTGCCTGCCTTGAAACCGGTGTCAGCGTGTTTGATGCTTCAGTTGCTGGTCTTGGTGGTTGCCCATATGCAAAAGGTGCATCGGGCAATCTCGCCACTGAAGATCTGGTCTACATGCTCCATGGCATGGGAATAGATACCGGCATTGACCTCGCTAAGCTTGCACTGGCTGGCGACAACATTAGCCACGCATTAGGCCGAAGTAATGGGTCTAAAGTGGCAAATGCAATCAGAACATAATCACATATACTCACAGGGGTGAGGCAAATCGCTTGCCCTTGGAACATAACAAATAAGGACAACAAGATGGCAGGATTCAATAAAGTCGTCCACAGCTATGAAGAAGCACTAGCAGGACTGAGTGACGACATGACCATTATGGTCGGCGGCTTTGGTTTATGTGGCATCCCTGAAGGGTTAATTAACCACATGGTTAAATTGGGTGTAAAAGGCTTAACCGCTATTTCAAACAACGCTGGCGTTGATGATTTTGGTTTAGGTTTATTACTTAAACAACATCAAATTTCGACCATGATAGCCTCTTATGTTGGCGAAAATGCCACCTTTGAACAACAAATGTTGTCTGGTGAGCTTAATGTGATACTCACGCCACAAGGCACATTGGCTGAAAAAATTCGTGCTGGCGGCGCGGGTATTCCGGCATTTTTCACCGCGACAGGTTACGGAACGCCGATTGCTGACGGAAAAGAAACCCGTGAAATTAAAGGTCGTCACTACGTATTAGAAGAATCATTAACGGCAGATTTTGCCTTAGTTCGCGCCTGGAAAGCCGACACTATGGGTAATTTGGTGTTTCGCAAAACCGCCGCTAACTTCAATCCAATGATGGCCACCGCAGGTAAAATTACCGTGGTTGAAGCTGAAGAGATTG
>NZ_PJAP01000712.1:0-1942 GCF_002836795.1 Shewanella sp. 11B5
CATCGACCTTAACCTCGCAAAATCTCATAGGAAAAATCATGCAGACTTTGGCACAAACCCTTAGCGTACAAGCCGTAAACGCGTCTTTAACACAACTACTATTAACCTTAGCTGACACCTCAAAAGCCATTAGTGGTGCGGTTCGTCACGGGGCATTAGCGGGCGTTTTGGGTGCAACAGAGCAAGAAAATATTCAAGGCGAAACCCAGAAAAAACTGGATGTAATCACCAATGACATGCTTAAAGATGCCCTTAAAGCCGATGGCAATGTACGTGGTTTAGCGTCTGAAGAAGAAGATTATGTGGTTGAGGTGAATGCTAAAGGTGAATACCTGGTGTGTTTTGATCCACTCGATGGCTCATCAAATATCGACATCAACTCATTAGTGGGTACTATATTTTCAGTATTACCTGCACCCGCTGGTGAGTTAAACGAACAAAGCTTTTTACAAGCTGGCCGCAAACAAGTTGCTGCGGGTTATGTGTTGTATGGCCCATCAACCATGATGGCGCTAACCACAGGCCAAGGCACTCAGTTTTATACTCTTGCTCCAGACAGCCAAGAGTTTTTACTGACCGACGATAGCGTGCAAATAACCCCAGACACTGCCGAGTTTGCCATTAATATGTCAAACCAGCGTTTTTGGGAAGCACCAATGCAAACCTATATTGCCGACTTATTACTCGGAGAAATAGGACCTCGTGAGCAATCATTTAACATGCGTTGGATTGCAGCAATGGTCGGTGATGTGCATCGTGTATTGTGCCGTGGCGGGATATTTTCTTACCCGACAGACAATAAAAACCCAGCCAAACCGTTCAAGTTACGTTTAATGTATGAAGCCAACCCAATGGCATTGCTAGTTGAGCAAGCTGGCGGTAAGGCATCAACAGGTTATGAAACTATTTTGGACATTCAGCCAACCGAAATTCATCAGCGCGTTGCGGTGATTTTAGGTAGCGCTAACGAAGTTGATACCTGCTTGAACTACCATGGTATTGATTACAGCGAAGATCCATCAATCGATTAATTGATTATGCTGTAGAAAAACCGCCTTCTGGCGGTTTTTTCATTTATGTAGTGCAATTGAACTGATTGATAATCTGACTAAAGTGAACAAATACAGTGAACCACAATGTTGCATTGTGGTCAGGAAACGAGAGTAAAGAATCATTTCTTTACAATAACTTAAATACCCACTAAGTTATTTTAAGGAAATTAATAAAGGACTATAACGATGCCGCCCGCCAGATCATCGAACAAAAATAAATACATTGCGGCTATTTTACTCTTATTGCTTATTAGCATGAGTGCTTATGCTTATCTGATGTCCACTAAAACCCCTACAATAGAAACTGGCACTATTTTAGTACTTCCAGTGCAACTCGCAACAGACAATACAGACTTACAATGGAATCGCTATGCCGCGATGGATATGCTTATCAATAAGCTCAATGTCGGTGTTAGTTACCCATTGCTGCAAACCGAAGATATTATAAATATCATCTCGCTTATCGCTAATGACCACTTGAGCCAAACTGTCGACATTCAGCAATTAATGGCTGTCTCTGGTGCGGGGTTGGTGATTGAATCCAGTATTACCGGCGCGAATAATCAATATCAATTAGCATATACATTACATCAGCAGCATCATACAAAAGTGGGAGTCATTAACGCTTCAAGTATCGAGCAAGCGTTATTAACAGCAGCAAACGAGATTACTGAGCAGCTCAATTCACAACACAATTTACAACAGAAGCAACAAAATAAGAAGACAGCAACTCAATACCATTCACGTCTTAGTTCCCCTCTGTTGTTCAATGCAATAACACAGCTACAACTTAGCGACACTAAAGCTGCTGAGCAGCACTTATCCAAGCTCATACGCTCCACACCAGACAACTTAGTTTCCATGCGTCTGCTAGCCAGCATCCAATTACA
>NZ_PJAP01000713.1:0-1942 GCF_002836795.1 Shewanella sp. 11B5
CAGGCTTGGTTGGACGAAAAGTGCTCATTCCTTCTGATACCGGCGCTATCTCTACTGAAAGCTCTGAGATAAAAGGGGTGATCAGTACACCGTCAGCTATTGAAACGATTACGGTAAGGATTGAAGACGAGTCGGGTCAGCTTATTAAGAGCTTTAATGTTGACGGCAGTAAAGGCGGCAATGTTGATGTGACTTGGGATGGTTTAGATAAAAGTGGTAACCCAGCTAAAGCGGGTAATTATGCCATTAAGGCCAGTGGTAAAGTCGATGGAACGTCGGAAGATTTAGCCGTGTCGACTTACGCTCATGTTACTAGTGTGTCATTAGGCACTGTAGCAACAGGAGCAATTTTGAATTTGCGTGGAGTAGGTGGAATTAAGTTATCTGACGTACTCGCAGTATCTGAAACATAGTACGGCTAATAACGAACCGTTAGCTGTCATCATAAATGAATTAAATGTGAGAGGTGTAATATGTCATTTAACATCGCATTGAGTGGTATCGCTGCCGCGCAAAAAGATTTAAATACGACCGCGAATAACATCGCCAACGTCAATACTATTGGTTTTAAAGAATCTCGAGCTGAATTTGCTGACGTTTACGCCAATTCAATTTTTTCTAACAGTAAAACGGCAGTGGGTGGCGGTGCAACTACCACACAAGTTGCGCAGCAGTTTCATCAAGGTAGCTTGCAATTTACCAGTAACTCGTTGGATATGGCGATCAGTGGTGGTGGCTTCTTTGTTACCTCTTCAGAATTAGGTTCGCAAGATCAATCATACACTCGAGCGGGGGCATTTAAAGTTGACTCGGCTAATTATATGGTCGACTCAGCGGGTAACTTCTTACAAGGTTTCCCAGTGGATGAAGATGGCAACTCAACTTCAGTGAGTTTAACTACAACTCAACCGATTAAGATCCCTGACACTGCGGGTAGCCCAGTGCAAACCGGAAATGTTGGTTTGCAAATGAATCTTAATGTTGGTGAAACCGCATTAGATCCCGCTAATTTTGATCCTGCCGATTCTGATACATTTAATAACTCCACCTCGGTGACGATTTATGATTCGTTAGGTGAATCACATATTATGACCACCTACTTTGTTAAGCCAACGAACGGTTCATATACTGGCGAAAGTAATTGGGTGGCATTTTATGCAGTTGATGGTGACCCTGTGGATGTAGCAAGTGGCGCAGGGACTTATAATACCGATAGCGATGGAGATGGTGTCGGTGGTGGTGCTGGTGATGTAGCTGGTACCGCATCAGCTGCCAACCCTAGTGGTGTTGGCACATGGTCAGGTGCGGTGCTTAAATTTAACTCTGTTGGTGCTTATACTGGCAGTGATCCAGCCACTATTACCACTGAAGCATTAGGTGCCGGAGGTGCGGGGGCTTTAGGTCCTGGCGCCGATGGAACTCAGACTCTTACGGTAAAGTTTAATAATCCGACTCAATATGCTTCTCCGTTTGAAGTGACTGAATTGACTCAAGATGGTATTACCGTAGGTCGATTAACCAATGTTGGTATTGGTTCAGATGGTTTAATTACCGCAAGTTACAGTAATGGCTCAACGGTTCCGTTATCACGAGTGGCATTAGTTCGTTTTGCTAATGAGCAAGGTATGACTCAAGTGGGCAATACTTCTTGGAAAGCCAGTTTAGATTCGGGCCCAGCGTTAGCCGGTGAGGCGAATAGCGGTACATTTGGTAGTATTCGTTCGTCTGCGCTTGAGCAATCAAACGTTGATTTAACCACAGAGTTGGTTGATTTAATCTCTGCTCAGCGTAACTTCCAAGCTAACTCGCGTACACTTGAAGTCAACAATACTTTGAACCAAACGATATTACAGATCCGCTAAGTTTACGTTTACCTTTACCTTATTAATTTATGTTTACGTGATAATAGGTGTTGCCGTTTACGGCAACACCTTGCCTTTAT
>NZ_PJAP01000714.1:0-1932 GCF_002836795.1 Shewanella sp. 11B5
GGACTTCATTTGTAGCATGCCTCGGCCTTATTCGAAAATGCTAACGCTTCAGATGGGGCGTCCCTTCCCCTCTAAAGCTAGCTGGCCGTCCATGGCCAGCTCACGTCATTTTCTTCAACGGCCTCAAGTTCAGAGTTGAATTTAGACTGTTGCAAGCAATATACGTAACTCATCTATGCCCCAAACCTTGTTTAAGATATGGCCTGCGGCCACGACGTTAGTGGCCGCAGGCCATAAGTACATAAGTACAAATCAAAATAACCACTTGAATCCCGGCTCAAAAGCATTACCGGGACTACGAGAAGATTGTTAATGATTAATCTTGTTGTAGTCCCGTCGATACATGTAACGTTTGTTGATTGTCTATTATGATCGCTTCGTATTCAGGTAACTCATTGATTAACGCCATGCCTTGTTGTAACCCCATCACAAAAATGGCGGTGGAAAGGGCATCCACAAAAGTTGGATTTTTGCCGATAATCGACACGCTGACAACATTGCGTGCTGAGTCGCCTGTTTTAGGATTAATAATGTGATGATAACGCACGCCGTCTTCGATAAAGTAGCGTTCGTAATCGCCAGAGGTTGAAATTGACTCATCACTTAATGGTAATTGCACCGCGGTTTTATCGTCAGCTCGAGGGTGTTTTATACCAACAAACCAAGGACGTCCGATGCGATCGCCGAGTAATGTGGTGTCGCCGCCAGCGCTGATAAGAGCATGTTCTATGCCTGAATCTTTCAATATAGCAATGCAATTTTTAACCGCATGCCCTTTAGCTATTCCGCCTAAATCAATTTTGACATCAGCATTAGCAAAACGAACTGAGGAGGTGGGTTTGTCGAGCATTACTGCTTGGTAGTTTATTGCTTTTAATGCGGTGTTAATGGCTGCTTGGTCGGGCTTTTGATGCTTACGATAATCGTATTGGTAACCTACTGAGGCGTAGGTGATATCAAACATGCCATTGGTTAATTTGGCAATATCTTGCGCATCGGTGAGTAAATCAAATAGCTCTGGGCTGATGATGACGGGTTTTGTGGCGGCATCGCGATTAATGATACTGAGTTCACTGGTGGCGATGTAAGGACTCATGGTTTGATCAATGCGCTGCATTTCTTGCTCTACAGCGGCAATTAAATTATCTGCCGTTGATGCCTCGGCAGTGTCGGGTAGCCAAAACTCAACATGGGCCAGCGTTCCCATTACATCAAAACTCTTTTGATGCCATTGAGCAAACGCAGCGTTTGAGCTGAGTACAGATAACAATAGCATGATGACTAAACTGACTATGCGCATGAAGGTATAAGCTTTCGATGTTGTGATGATAGTGGTGATTGTTGATGAATTAACGTCAATCATCAACAGTAAAAGTGAAAATAACTTTTTTGATGCTGAAAGTGCTTATTTGTACTACTCGCTATATGGGTTTTATTTGACAAAACTCTCGCTGCATCGGTCTTATTGAGGTAATTTAGCCGTATTATCGTTTAATAGAGTGTTATGTATTTTTAATGTCGGTCATGTCCTCAGCAACTCAATCAACGACACCATTAGCTGTTCAATCAGGCACTCGATCAGCTGGGTTTTCTCAGCCCTATGTTTATTTTGTGCCACTTAATGGGGCGTTATCACCTGCTGATTATGAAGCGGGTTTAGCCTTAGGTTGGTTAACTGATGACGAGGTCGTTAAGGTGAGCCGTTATAGGAGCGTGTCGGCGCGCAATAATGGTTTACAAGTACGCTTAGGGCTTCGGGCTGTGTTATCACTTCATAGTGAACTAAAGCCCAATGAGTGGCGTTTTAATTACGGTGCTAAAGGTAAACCGGCACTAACACCAGATTTGTTGGCGAAAACAGGGCTGCATTTCAATTTAAGTCACAGCGGTGAGTGGTTAATGGTTGGGATATTAATTGCTTCTAATGCCGAA
>NZ_PJAP01000715.1:0-1930 GCF_002836795.1 Shewanella sp. 11B5
AAGCTAGGAGAATCAATGTCTCCAGACACATCAACGCCTAAATCAATTACGCCATGTCGGTCTTGCAATAATGCTATCGCTAATGTCACAGGTAGGCTGGTTGCTAAACTACTGTTACTGCGTTTACCTAGCTCGAGTTGATCAATCACTACATGATTACTGCCAACTAATTCATTGTTTTTTAGCTGGTAGGTTAGGTCCAATGACAGTTGGCCTTTATCAATATAATAACCAGCATAAGTGCCAGAATAAGGGTTAACCGAGGTGAGCTCTACTTTGTCAAAGTTCAAATTAAGGTCAAGGTAAGGTTGTGCTAATAACGGGTTAATATCACCTTTTAATGTCACCGGAGCGTATTTGTCTATTTTGCCGGCTAAATCCACTGATGCGGTGGTTTCTGGGTTTGATGATAAGTTGGTGATTTGACCATTAAGCATTTCAATGCCCGAAGCAAAATTGGGCGTTAACGAATTGTCAGCAAAGAAGGCAGAGCTGTCTGTAAAGCCAATCTTATTAATGTTGATCTTCATTTGCGGTGCATCGACGGGTTGCTCATTACCTGCCGATAAGGTCGCTTGGTCAGCTTTACTTGGACTAACAGCAGCTTTATCTGTCTCAACACTAGCAGTGGTTTGTTTTATGTCTGCAGGAGTGTTGATTAACTCGCTAATATTGGTGCTGCGGTCGGGTGAGATAATAAGGCGACTAAACAGCTTATCAACGTTTATTTCATCAATATCAATGTTAGCTTGTTGGCGATCAAACGATAACTGGTTGATGTCCATAGTTTGCCATGTCAGCAAAGGTTGTTTTAACACGTTATCGTTAATGTGTAATTGGCTGATGTTTGCGCTGCCAGAGTAGGTTAGCGTATCTTTAGCGTCTGCATGCAAAATGCCCTTAGTGGAAAACATGCCATCTTCAATAGTGATATTGATGTAAGGAGCAATATAAGGTTGTAAGCGTGACAACAACATATTACTAAAGTCGATTTCAGCATTCACCGTTTGCGCTAATGCATCTACTTGTCCTGTTGATGTTAATAAGCTTTGTTGATTGATTCCAGCCGAAAATTGATAATCAATCGGGCTGGATAGATCTGATTGTATTACCCCTGTAGTGAGGTCAATTGGGCCGATTTGCCAAAGAATAATCTTATCACTGGCAATGCCTTCACCCAGTTTAACTTGATACTGCGCGATACTGATTTTGTCTAGTGTGACTAACCAAGAAGAGTCAGCCTCGATGGATTCTGCCGCTATTGCTGTATTTTGTTGAGTAATTTGTGAGCCTGACTCAACCGTCGCTTCTTTTGGAGCATCTTGTGTCGCTGATGGTGGTGATTGCTGCGCTAATAGTGGCTCTGCATCTGTATCTGTTTTTTCAGTTGCATCGTTAGCTGCTTTTGTTTTGAGCTCAGTGGTGACTTTTTTCACTGTCTCGATGGCTTTATCAGTAATGGTATCAGCCACATCTGTGCTGTCAGCTTTTGGATCATCTGAGTTAGCAGTCTCTGAATCTGTCGTGTCTGTAATAGCAGATTCGGTAGTCGTTGAGGCTGTAGAAGGTAAATCTGAGGTCTCTACGGTAGTTGTTAACTCAGTGTCTTTAGGCAGCAATAAAGCAACCAAATCAGCACCAGTAGGAGTGATATTGAGTTTGATATTACCTTTTTCGGTATGGAACTCACCAATGCTAACGCGCTTTTTGTGGCTATCTAGGTCGATGTTGTTTAACGCTAGTACATCAATGGCGATTTTTTCATCTTGCTGATGTAGCGCTTTAAAATGATTAATCACTATTTGTGCTTTGGTCACATTGATATGGCTTATTGGTGCTAAGTTTTTGTCTTGCAACGTCACAGCATACTGTCCGTTTAGGCTCAGCGTGCCTTCAGCTAAGTTAATCGCAAACAGTTGATCAACAAAAG
>NZ_PJAP01000716.1:0-1929 GCF_002836795.1 Shewanella sp. 11B5
GGTTTTGTCTCGTAATTATTGCTAGGAGAGTGATGATTTTCTGTCATTGTTCACGATTGCGGACAGTTGGTTGTGATGGGAGGATTCATTGCTGTTGCAACAATTGCTGTTACAACCATTGCTGTTACAAAAAAGCAGGCTGAATAAATGATATTCAACCCGCTTGTTTATTGTTACTTCAATCTAAAAACCACTTCAACTCTATCGCTAATCGCCACTTGGCCTTGTTGATAGGTTTGCGCTACATCGGCATTCATTTTCATGCTGGCGTGGTACATTTCTGGCTGATTTTCTTGTTGCGGAAAGTATCTTACTTGCCAAACCCCTGCAATTTGTTCACCAAAGCCTTTTGCTAAAGATTGAGCTTTTTGCTTGGCATCATCAATCGCGGCTTGGCGAGCTTGAGCAATGATTTTGGTTTCTTGGCTCGACTTTAGTTCGATATTATTAACGTTATTAATCCCTTCAACCAAAGCGCTGTCGAGTAATTCATTTAAGCTGTTAAGGTCAATTACGGTAATGGTCATTTGACGACTAGCGTTATAACCCGTGAGTTTACGCGGTTCATTTTGCACATACATATATTGCGGATTAAGTTGTAAATTAGCACTTTGAATGTGTTTTTTGTCGACTCCAGCCTTGAGTAAACGTTGCATAAATTGGCTGACGGCTTCGTCGGCTTTGTCTTTAGCGGCTTTAGCGCTATCGGCTTCTATAGATACTTGAACATTGATAATAGCCATGTCTGCTGCAGCTTCAATGGTGCTTGTTCCCACTGTTTCAATATGAGCAAAACTGAGCTCGGCCGCTTGCACTGTCGATAAACTGCTGGTGGCGGTTAAGGTAAATAATGAAGCAGAAATGATGCTTGTGAGTAATATTTTGTTCATTGATAACTCCGCTAATGGTTAGCTAAATACTGTTTACACTCAGGTAAAGTGAGTCTGTTATGAGTGTAAACGGTGCAAATATAAAAAAGGGTTTTTATTTTTGACTATTTTCTGCGATTTATTTCTTACGGTTTATTTATGATTTACTAACTACTTAACAGAAACTAAAACAACTGTGCTGAGATATTAAGCAATTTGTTTCTGATCCATTGATTTACCGGATCGTCTTGGGCTTGTTGATGCCAATACATGTGTACCGCCAGTTCTGGCACTTCAAAGGGTAATGGTGATACTACAATTGGCATGGTTTGTTGTAACAACATGGCGTAGGTGTTTGGCATGGTCATGATCAAATCTGATTGGCAGATCACACTGATGGCGGCAAAGTAATGCTCGCAGCGTAATGCAATATTGCGGTTAACGCCTTGATGGGCGAGTGCCATGTCGACGGTGTCGATGCTGAAGTCTTTTAAGCTCACTAATGCATGAGATGCGGCGGCATAATTAGCGAGGGTGAGCTGCTGTAAAATCGGATGGTTTTGGCGACACACTAATGAAAATCGTTCGCTGCATATTAGAGTGTTGCAAATATCTTTATGAGTTGGCATCAGTACATCGATAACGATATCTAAACTTTGCTGCGCCAGCGACGGCTCAAGTTCAGTGCGTTTAATTTGACGACTGTTTAAGGTGATGTTGGGGGTGTTATTGAGTAAATCAGGCATAAGAATAGGAAAGAACATTGACTCTAATATGTCTCTTAAGCCCAGTTCTATCACGCGTTTGTGCTGTTGTATGTCAAATGTAGCGGGCTGGCTAACAGTATTATTGAGTAACAGCAGCGCTTGTTGCACGTCGGGAATCATTTTTTGGCACAGTGCTGTCGGTACCATTTTACGACCATGACGGACAAATAACGGATCGTTAAATTTGTCGCGCAACCGAGCAATAGCATGGCTCACAGCTGGTTGTGTTAGGTGTAGCTTACTGGCCGCAGCAGTAATGCTGCCGTGCTGATATACCGTGCTCATAATGAGGA
>NZ_PJAP01000717.1:0-1925 GCF_002836795.1 Shewanella sp. 11B5
TAATGGATAAAAAAAGCTGATTCATGATGTCTTTTTTTGTCGGGAAATGATGAAACAACGTGCCCGTTGCCACACCAGCCGCTTTGGCTATCGATGCAGTCGATGTCGCATTGAAGCCTTTGTTAACAAACAACTGTAAAGCCGAATGTAAAATGGCTTGTTTTTTATCGGTGGTCACAATCGATTTACTGCTCATTGAGTCAACATGCCTTTTTAATCTATGGTCCATTAATCTTTGGTATTTTTAGCTATGCATCCATCTAGCTATGGATCATTTCTCTTGTCTTTTTTATGACAAACTTTGCTAAGCAAGTATCGCTAATAACAGCAATACTTGCAGTCGCGATGATGAGGAGAGTTAACGTAAGAAAAACTTAATCAATAATTTTTGGATCACCCCGCCATAAGGAGGATGAACAAAAATGCCTGTATTAATTTTGCCACTGTTTAATATGGTTTTAGCGTGACTAAAGGTTAAGAAGCCTTCCTTGCCATGATAGTGCCCCATACCAGACGGACCAATACCGCCAAAGGGCGCATCATCGGCGGCCACATGGAATACAGTGTCATTAATGCAAACGCCACCAGAATGGGTTTGCTGCAATACTTGTTGCTGCGTTTGTTGCTCAAAACTCATGAGATACAAGGCTAATGGTCGGTCATTTCGGTTGATATAACCTATTGCTTCATCCACCGACTGATAGCTAATAATGGGCAATATTGGCCCAAATATTTCATCCTGCATGATGAGCATGTCGTCTGTAGTATGTGTGACTAGCTGGGTGGCTATTTTTCGCTGAGTTATTGATATTGGACCATCAATTGCTGAGGTGATTGTTGCACCTTTAGCCTTGGCATCTTCTAGCACCGCCAGCAAACGCTGGTATTGACGGTCATTAATGATATTGCCGTAATCTTGGTTTGTGTCGAAATTAGGGTACATTTTATTAAAGCGACGTTGATAAGCAGCAATAAAGGCGTCAACTTTTTCCGCAGGGCACAATACATAGTCAGGTGCGACACAAATTTGGCCTGCATTTAAACATTTGCCAAAAATAAGTCTTTCTACAGCGGTGTCGATTGGCATGTCTGGAGCGATGATGGCTGGAGATTTACCGCCTAATTCTAATGTTACGGGGGTCAGGTTATCAGCTGCTGCACGCATAACGTGGCGGCCAACAACGGTTGAGCCGGTAAACAGAATATGATCAAATGGTAATGCTGAGAATGCTGCGGCTACATCAGCTTCACCTTCCACTAACTCGACTTCATTTGAGTCAAAAATTGTTGCTAGCATCTTGCGCAATACCGCATTAGTTGCCGGAGTGAATTCCGACATTTTCAGCATTGCTCCATTACCAGCAGCAATGGCGGTGGTCAGCGGACCCATAGATAACATTACCGGGAAGTTCCACGGCACAATAATACCGATTACGCCTAAGGGCTGATATTGCACTGACACTTTAGAAGGGGACAGTAATAAACCAGCATGACGGCGACTGGGTTTCATCCATGACTTAAGATGCTTGATAGTGTAATTGATGTTATTCACACAAGGCATAATATCCGAAATGATGGTGTCGTTTGGCGAGCGGTGACCGTAATCATTAATTAATGCATCGATGATAGGCTGTTGGTAATCAAGTAAAGCTTGCTTTAGCTGGGTTAATTTATCTACCCGAGATTGGTAACTAGGTGCTGGATTGGACTGAAAACGTGCTCGTTGATCAGTAAGTAACTGTCGTAATTGAGTTTGATTATTATCAACGGCCATATTCATTTTCGATCTCCTGCAAAAATAACGATATTGATTTTATAAGCCCGACATTACTCGAGCTAATAAACCGACTGATTAGTCGGTCTGATGTTATGCCTGTTTATGATCTAAAGCAAGTTTTCGCCTTTGATTTGATTTTGATCACTAA
>NZ_PJAP01000718.1:0-1923 GCF_002836795.1 Shewanella sp. 11B5
ATTTAACATCATGGTTTTACGGCGTGTTTTACGCTGTGCTGAAGCGGTTTATAATCGAAAGGATTGATTTAATGAAAAGCTTTAAGGTGCTAGCAGTATTAGCATTATTGGCCGTTGATAGTATTTCAACTGCTATTGCACAAGTCAGTCATATCAGTATTGATACTATTCCATTTGAAAGTGGACAATCTCCTCAGCTAACCGTGAACATTATAACCGATCACCATGATTTATCGCGGCTGACATTTTATTTACGTCAAATTTATCAAGATAATATTGTGTTAGAAAAGCTTGAAGTTGAACAGCGTGATCGTGATGTATTTGTATTAAGTGGTACCGAGAAAATACGCGATCAAGATGCAGCACTCATTGTTTCTGAATACCGTAATGCTAAATGGCTACAATACTCACCTGTACCTTTATTTTCTCAAGCCATTGTTCAGAGTCAATACCAGCCTGTAGCCATTAAAACCATGAAGTCAGCCTCGGCATTATCGACTTCTATGCCAACAACAATAAGTCGCAAGGCCATTGCTATACCTCAGGTAACTACAACGCAAAAAAATCTGAATAATTGTCAGATAAATCAGTTACCGAATGATACTTTATGGAAAATAGCGGTGCGCTACCGTAAACAATGGAATTCAAATATTTATGGTGCAATGCTTGCGCTTTATCAAACGAATCCCTCTGCATTCTATCAAGATAAAATTAGTCTACTGCAATTAGGCAGCTCGTTACGTTGTCCATCAATGGCGACTCTTTTGCGCTATCAAAATGTCGCTGTAGATAAGCTCACATTCGACAATTTAGTCGCCAGTCAACGCGGTAAGTCTCAAGTAGTACCAATGCCTACTCTAACAGTGCCAGCAACTGTTATCGCCACCCAGCCGGTATTGAGCAATGGTTCGATGAATGATATGGACAGTAAAAAATCTGAAAGTAATGAGTTATTGGCGGCTATTCATGAAACGAAAATATTGCCTCAGCCATTGCCAATTAAGAACGTAGCCAAGCTATCTCTACCGACTTATGGCCAAGATAACATCTGCGTAATGGATAAATTCCCTCAAGACACTTTATGGCGAGTTGCTGATCGTTATTATCGACAATGGCAAATCAGTGTCTATGGCGCAATGCTGGCGATTTATGAGGCAAACCCAGATGCGTTTGCCAATGGTAAAATCTACTTATTGATGTCTGATAGCCGTTTACAATGCCCATCAGGTGAGATGTTAAAGCAACATCAAAATTCATCTAAGGCACAAATCACCTATGAAGCACTAGAGCGCACGCATCGCCAATAATAGTATCGATTAGAAATTCTACTTGTTTGTGTATTAGAGACACTGTATTATCTCGCGCCTAAAACATATTGTTATTAACTGCATGTGGTGCTCAACTTCGGGTTGGGAGAGCGACATGGCCTTCAATTTAAGGTAGCCCAAAATGAAAACAGGTATTCACCCAAATTACGCTGAAATCACTGCAACTTGTACTTGTGGTAACATCATCAAAGTGAACTCAACTGCAGGTAAAAACCTACACTTGGACGTATGTGGTGCATGTCACCCATTCTACACTGGTACTCAGAAAGTTGTTGATACTGGTGGTCGTATTGACAAGTTCAACAAGCGTTTTGGTATGCTTGGTAAAAAGTAATTGCATTGCAATTTACTTGAATAAGGCGCCTTTGGCGCCTTTTTTGTTTTTTGATATTACTATTGTATTGTGCTGTGAAGAAAACTAATTTTTTAGTGGTAAACAATACAAAAAAACACAAACCTCACTTTATTGTTATTTAGACAAAATAAACTGCAAATATCGGCGTCTATATCCGATTACTATCGTAAATCTTGTTATTTTCCTACATTTTTAACTTATTGATTTATATATATTCATGTTCGATTAGTTAGAATAATA
>NZ_PJAP01000719.1:0-1922 GCF_002836795.1 Shewanella sp. 11B5
TTAGGACAAAGTGCTTCCAACAATTCATCGGTTCAAATGGTTAACAAACAAGCCAAAAAGCTAGGCGAAATCGCACCATTACCAACCGCGATGCTCGATTACGCCAGTATCTATACCTGGATTGGTTTTGCCGGAAAACCTACAGCCATGGATATATCAGCTGATGGTTTATCGGCGGTGGTATTAACCTACACTCACGCGTTCTATTTTACTCAAACTGAGCCAGGTGATTGGTTAACGTTGTTTTCTACACCGCCACAAGAGATTTCTCTGCCAGCGATAAAGCAAGCCGAAGCCGTGGGTTTTAGCCCAGACGGTAACAGCATTTTTATCACTTCAGAGATGATCCCAGCACCCTTGTATAAAATGGATTTGAAAGGCTTTCATACTCAACAGTAGGTGATGTGTGCTCGCACTGCGATTAAATCGCCGTAGATTGAATAAATATTAATCCCTAAGGTTCAATAATCCTTGGGCCGATAGCTCTTTTCTAACAATGTCAGCCCCTGCACTTAAGGCTTGTAACTTACCTCTTGCTACATGATGAGGTAAGGGCGCCATGCCACAATTGGTGCATGGATAAAGCTTATCGGCATCTACGTACTGAAGTGCTTTTCGGAGGGTATTGGCGACTTCTTCTGGTGTCTCAATCGTGTTACTTGCTACATCTATGGCGCCAACCATCACTTTTTTACCTCGAATGAGTTCAAGAAGCTCAATTGGCACATGAGAGTTGTGGCATTCTAGTGAGATAATATCGATATTAGACTGTTGCAGTTTAGGGAACGCTTTTTCATATTGTCGCCACTCTGAACCCAGTGTTTTTTTCCAATCAGTATTGGCTTTGATGCCATAGCCATAACAAATATGCACAGCCGTTTCGCACTTTAATCCTTCAATGGCTCTTTCTAAACAAGCAATTCCCCAATCATTTACCTCATCAAAAAAAACATTAAATGCTGGCTCATCAAATTGAATAATATCAACACCTGCGGCTTCTAATTCTTTGGCTTCCTGATTAAGAATTTTAGCAAATTCCCACGCTAGCTTTTCACGACTTTTATAATGGTCATCAAAAAGCGTATCAATCATTGTCATGGGACCAGGCAAAGCCCATTTAATGGGTTGCGTGGTTTGCTGACGTAAAAACTTGGCATCTTCAACAAAAACTGATTTTGGCGACTAACAGGGCCGACAACCGTTGGAACACTAGCATCATAGCGATCACGAATTTTAACGGTTTTACGCTTATTAAAATCAACACCGTTAAGATGTTCAATAAACGTAGTCACAAAATGTTGGCGTGTTTGCTCACCATCACTAACAATATCAATGCCTGCGTGTTGTTGATCTTGTAATGACAAACGTAAAGCGTCTTGTTTGCCCTCAATTAATTCCTCACCTTGTAGTTTCCAAGCTGACCAAAGTGTTTCGGGTTCAGCAAGCCAAGAGGGCTTAGGTAAACTGCCTGCAGTTGAAGTGGGTAGTATTCTTTTGTTAATCAATGTTTTCATAATAAGTCATGCCGTATGTTGGGTGTAATGATTAAACGCAGCGATTAAACGTAATTGGCAGACCATTGCTCAAGCACCGTTTGATAGGGTTTGATGAAGTGCTTCTCAGCAAACTTTCCCTGCTCATTAGCCAACTTGCTACGTTCTTCTCGATCATAAACAATTTGCGTTAATGAATGATCTAGGTTCTTCAAATTGGGTTGATAGGACTTTCCAGCAGCGGCATTCGCATTATAAATCTCTGGTCGGTAGATTTTTTGAAAGGTTCCCATAGTGCTGATGGTGCTGATAAGCTCAAGATTAGTGTAATCATTAAGTAGATCACCAAAGAAATGGAAAGCCAACGGCGCAACACTATTTGGCGGCATAAAATAACGTACCTGTAGCCCCATTTTTTTGAAATATTGC
>NZ_PJAP01000353.1:0-8584 GCF_002836795.1 Shewanella sp. 11B5
AGCATATTTAGCACCGAACGCTGGTGATAACCTTTTAGAAGTATTTAATATTACAAGATTATTACTAAGATATGATGTTATTTTCGCCAACATAGTTTTAGCTCATCATTTAGATAAGCCGTGTTAAACTAGCAAAAAATAGTCCCCTGTACAGCATCAGTTATGTGCTGTGCGGCAATATCAGGTCAATTCATGAGTCATAATATTCCCGCCATGTCTAACGCAACCACATCAGACGAGACACATGCGCAAGAAATAGCTGCGACGACACCAGCACAAAAGCGAGCCCTAAGTTACTCAACCACTATTGAGACTCTGTTTAATCAGGTTATGAGTACCAACATGCCTGCCGATCGAATCATTGGCCAATATTTTCGTGAACATAAAAAACATGGGTCAAAAGATAGGCGAGTGATCCGCGAAAGTTTGTTTGGTCTATTTCGCTGGTGGGGCTGGTTAAACCAATTAAATTCAAACCAAAAACACACTACATGGTTTCAACAGCTAAGCACATGCGCGATGTTGGAACAACATGAATGGAATGACGTTGCTACTGCCTGGAATGACTTCGCGAGTTGGCCTCAAACCCGCCCGGACCAAGTTGAACTGATAAATAATGCTTCATTAAATGACAAATTAACCGCCTTTATGACGGTAAGTGGCATTGATACCTGTCAACTAACCCAGTTGTTGCCACAATGGTTTTGGCAACTGTGTCCTATAGATGGTGTTGATCAATATGCAGTTGTTAATGCTATGAGCAGCCGCCCTCCGATCTGGGCTCGTGCACAAACATTATCAACAGAAAAAGTGATCAAATCTCTTGGCCAAGCTGGTATTGAAGCAAAAGCGAATAGTTACTTTTCAGATGCCATAAATTTAGGTCATAAGAGTATTAACTTAAATGAAGTTAATGTTTATAAACAAGGTTATCTTGAAATCCAAGATTTAGCTTCACAAGTTATTGGACAAATTTGTCAGCCAAATAACCATGATAAATGGTGGGATGCTTGTAGTGGTGCTGGCGGCAAAACACTGCAATTATATTCATTAATGTTACAGCAAGGCTCTGCCTTAACGGGCAGTATTATTGCATCAGATATTCGAACTAAACCGTTAGAAGAGCTACGCAAGCGTGCCAAACGTGCCGGTTTTGATAATATTAGTGTTGCACCTTGGAAAGGCGACGTATTGCCTGTAGACGCGAATGCTTTTGACGGAGTATTAGTCGATGCTCCTTGTAGCTGCACAGGTACTTGGCGTAGAAACCCTGATATGCGATGGCTTGATGATGCCAGTGCAGTAACAGATAAACCGATGCTACAATTAGCCATTTTAAGACGTAGCGCAGTGGCGGTAAAATCAGGCGGTAAATTGGTTTATGCAACGTGCTCTTTATCACCTAGTGAAAATGAACAAATTGTAAAAGACTTTTTATCTGAAACAGCCGAGTTTGAACTTGAACCGGTCACGCATCCTTTTACAGGGCAACTATGTGATATGCTGACAATTTGGCCTCAGCAAGCTAACAGTGATGGCATGTTTGTCGCAAAAATGCGCCGCAAGTAGTACGCCTAGCCGAAAGAGAATTAAAATTTCCCACTAAAAAGCCATCATATCGATGGCTTTTTTATTATTGTGAAACAACGACTAACTGTCTATCTTCGATGAAGGCGTAATATTAATTCAGCTTCTGCTTTAGGTAACTCACACTCTTGCATTAGCTCTTCAATACCGGCCCCCAAACCCACCATTTTTACGGCTCTAGAATATAACTTGGCTTGTGGGTCTTGCTGGCTAGCTTCTTCCAGCATATCAAACTGCTTGGAGAGTTTTTTCTCTAATTCGACAACGCGCCTTCCTACACCAATAGTACCACTACGCAATTCGTGTAATTCACGTTTAACAGCTTCTCGCTGACGATCGCTTTCTTTTACTAGCACTGTCAGAGCATTAACTTTAGTCTTTAATTTGCTCGACTGTTTTTGTAAGTAAAGTACCAAACCAAGGCATGCAATAACGTACACTAAAGCTGCAATTAGAAATTCATCACCCATTAACATACCTTTGTTGCTTCAACAAAAAACAAAACTAAAGCCAAAACAAAAAGCCAACAGTTATTCGGTTGGCTTTTTTCATCAGATTACGATTAAATTTGTGTTAATTCTACCCACTCATCATCAGACAATAATTTGTCCAAATCGACTAGAATCAATAATTCATTATCGCGGTTACTCACACCTTGAATATATTTAGCACTTTCTTCAGTGCCCACATTTGGTGCGTTATCAATTTCTGAGCGACGTAAATAAACCACTTCAGCTACGCTATCAACCAAAATACCAATAACTTGTTTTTCAGCCTCAATGATAACCACTCGAGTAGAATCATCTAGTTCGGCTGATGGCAAACCAAAACGTGAACGCGTATCGATAACCGTTACCACGTTTCCGCGTAAGTTAATAATACCTAAAACGTAATCTGGTGCACCTGGTACAGGAGCAATTTCGGTGTAACGTAATATTTCTTGAACTTGCATTACGTTAATACCGTAGGTTTCATTATCTAGCTTAAATATAACCCATTGTAATACCAAATCGTCTTTAGCTGCAGTAGCCGCTGCTACACTTCTAGAATTGCTCATAGTTAACCTCGGTCAATCGAATCCTGACAACCTAAACCTGCATCAAGCATTTTGATTAATGCTTGAACATGTAAAATGCCACACATTTGTTGTTTTACTACCCCAGCAAGCCAAGGACGCTTACCCGGTTTTTCACGCCAATTGACGTGTGATTTATCTATTTTAACGGCGTTAACTAACGATTCGCACGTTAATCCCCACTGACTATCTTCAAGCATAACAAGATATTGATAATTTACTGTTTGTGCTAATTCTGGAGAATATTTTTCAGGCATCACCCAAGCACACGTATCAACCACATTTATTTTAGTATCTCGATGGGTTTGCACCCCTTTAAACCAAGAGGGCCTACCTATAAGATGGCTTATCTTCTCAATTTTAATAATCCCACCCAAACTGACCAATGGCACCGCGAGTGTTAACCCTGCTACATTGAAGAATAACACCTGAAATTCATCATCAAGTAATTCTTGTAAATCATGGGTAATACTAGGCGGTTGATACCCAACCTGAGTCTGTGGCGCATCGTGCTCTTGCGACGCCGAGTTCTCTACCAACTGATCATGCTTAATGATAGCGTCTTTTATATCAGCATGTGAACTTTCGTTATTGTTTATATCGACTAACGGCTTGATTTCTTTATCCGTTAATTCTGTTTGTTGTATTTTTGTATGAGTAATGTCCGTTTCAGGCTCAATATGAGTGATAGCCTGACGAACTCGTTCTGCACTGGCTTTAATCTGTTGCGATAAATCGGTTTCAGCCTTGGGTTTAGACACTGCAGATAATAATTTTTCAAGTGCCAGCTTATCGACACTGGTTGTTGGCTCTGCATATTGCCTAGCAATAACAGGAACAACCTTAGATGATGTTAGTTGCGAATAATGTGCCGACAGCGTCATTTCGGCCGATGTATGAGTCGATTTTTCCTCGCTAATGCTTGACGTTTTATTGCCGCTGTCTTTAACGGTATTAGCAGAAATACTTGGTTTTACCTCAAGGCTTTGTTCAGTAATCGGCTTAGGCGATTCTTGTAATAAAAGACTGAAATAATCAAAAACAGTTTCATCAACCGATTTTGACATGGGTAAACTCCTGAGAAAATAAAAAATCCAGCAGGCGATTATATGCTTTTACACCTCGGCTACTGGCTGAATAATGTGATGCGGGTAAATGAGCCAAACTTGCATCTCTAAATTTTGTATCTACAGGTATTACATCATTAGGCCACAGTGTTGGGCCATATTTATCCTGCAAAAATTGTAATGCTATTGGGGACGCTTTAGTGCGCTTGTCATACATTGTAGGTAATACAGTATAGCTATAACGAGTTTTCTTAGAACGCCCCATTATTTCCATCGTTTTCACCATACGTTCGAGTCCTTTTATAGCCAAAAACTCAGTCTGGACTGGAATAATAATGTGATGACTTGCTGCTAATGCATTAACCATTAACACCCCTAATACTGGTGGACAATCGATAATAGCAACATCATATTTATCTTCAAGCAATGCCAATAAGTTGCGCAACACCAAACCCATTCCTTCTTGATGACCTAATGACCTATCAAGTGTCGCTAACGCCATGTTCGCAGGAATGATATCAAGCCCTTCGATTTGAGTTGGGAGCACATTCTGTAGAATAAACTCTTGGGTCAGCGTCTGATGATTCAAAAAGACATCATAAAGTGAACAAGGCACTTCATCGGAATCAATACCTAAATAATAGCCCAATGAAGCGTGAGGATCGGTATCGATCATCAGCACTCGTTGACCACGTTTAACCAACGCTCCGGCTAAACTGGCTACTGTGGTGGTTTTACCTACTCCACCTTTTTGGTTAGCTACCGTCCATACTTTCAAAAAAGCCTCTCAACTCATTATAATGGTACTATTATGGAATATTGACTACTGCTTGTGTTTTTTATCATCACGGGTTGTTACACGGATCCCACCATTAGGTAAACGGATCACTTTAACCCCCTGAGCATCTTCTGATACTATGACTTCTTGATCAATTTGTTCAGCAGCAACATCTGCATCGTGCTCAACCTTATCAATATCAGTAAGCGGTGCGTCATCTAAAGTACCCGGACCAAACAGCACACTTTGGGGTTGTTTATTTCCTGCAGACGCTATAATTGCTTGAGTTTGTTCAGGATGCTGAGTTAACCAATTAGCAATATTAGCGGCTTGATCATCGGGTACCATTAATAACACTTGAGATGCCGTTAACCGCGCGACATCTTGCTCTAATAACGTCACTTTTTGATGAGCATCAATATACAAACCCGCTAATACTACGATGGCAATAAAGGATAAAAAAAATCCCAGCATTTGCTTGGTCTGTAATGAGTACTCTGGCTTAGCCACGACTAGACTCTTTTAAAATAGCTTCAGCCATATTGTCCAACGAAATAGAGTGAGTCGAGATACCGGTTGATGCCACAGCTTGAGGCATACCATATACCACACAGCTTGCTTCATCCTGTGCCCAAATAGTGGCACCAACAGACTTCAACATTCTGGCACCTTCTCTACCGTCAGCCCCCATTCCGGTTAATACAACCGCTAAAACATCACCGCCAAAAGCTTTGGATGCTGATGCAAAAGTAATATCAACACACGGTTTATAGTTCATTTCTTGAGTTCCAGAAATGACTTTAAGTCTTCCAGAAATACCGCTTCGCTCAATCATGAGCTGCATGCCTCCAGGCGCTAAATAAGCACAACCAGGGCGCATAACATCACCATTTTCGGCTTCTTTTACCTCAATTTTACACAAGGTATTTAAACGAGCTGCAAAAGCTGGAGTAAACGCCGCAGGCATATGCTGTATCAACACAATAGGATGAGGATAATTTGCTGGAAATGCGGTTAATACTTTCTGTAATGCTACTGGTCCACCGGTTGAAGTTCCAATGAGTAACAATTTATATTGCTTACCACTGGCCCGAATAGATGATATTGAAGACGTTGTCGGATTAGCGCTATGACGATCTGCCGAGATTGTGGATAAACTGGAACGAGTCGCTACTGGTGTTGTTGTGGAAGCCAAACGACTACTTAACGGACGACGAGGCGTATTTGTCTCTGGAACAGCAATCGTTGAACGACGAGATTCTATTGTTGAAGTAGGTGTTAACGAACTTGACCGATACATCCTACGTCGACCTAACGCTTTAATTCGTTGCTGTAACAAAAGAATCGCATCGTCTTTATTCGTTGCTATATCTTCAAAACGTTTTGGCAAAAAATCTAATGCGCCGGCTTCTAACGCATCAAGTGTCGCTTTAGCACCATCATGAGTTAATGATGAAAACATCAAAATAGGTGTAGGATTATTAGCCATAATTTCACGAACAGCAGTTATACCGTCCATCACAGGCATTTCAATATCCATCGTAATGACTTGAGGCTTTAATTTTGCAGCCATTTCAACAGCTTCTTTGCCGTTAACGGCAACTGCGACGACTTCGAGATCAGGATCTTGATTGACAATCTCACTGACTCGACGTCGAAAAAAGCTAGAATCATCTACAACTAGTACTTTTATGGCCATTTAATTCCTTAAATAATGGAACTTTTATTCTTATTTTTTGCTTTTAGCGTAATGTTTTAGCAGTCCTGGCACATCTAAAATCAGTGCAATACCACCATCGGATGTAATAGTCGCACCCGCCATTCCTGGAGTTCCTTGTAACATACTGCCAAGCGGTTTAATGACAACTTCTTCTTGGCCTATCAATGCATCAACAACAAAACCAATTTGCATCGTGCCAAGCTGAACAATAACCACATGACCATGCTTTTTATCGCCATGTTTAAAGGTTGATTTTTTACTGTGCAGCCAATGTTCTAGGTAGAATAATGGCACGGCCTTATTGCGGAAAATTACCGTCAATTGACCGTCTACTATATTGGTTTTTGTTAAATCTAAATTAAAGATTTCATTCACACTCGATAATGGTAATGCAAAAACTTGATTAGACACATCAACCATCAATGTCGGCATAATAGCCAAGGTTAATGGCACTTTAATTTCGAGAACCGTGCCCTTACCTTTCATAGAATCAATATAAACAGTACCGTTTAGTTGGTTGATGCGGGTTTTCACCACATCCATACCCACTCCACGTCCTGAAATATCTGAAATTTCAACTTTGGTTGAAAATCCTGGGGCAAAAATCAAGTTATAAGCTTCGTTATCGGTCATTCTCGAGGCGGCATCTTCATCAAGCACACCACGACTTATAGCGATTTGTTTTAGTTTTTCAGGATCCATTCCCGCGCCATCATCCTCAATTTTAAGCAGGATATGGTCGCCTTCTTGGCTAGCCGATAAGGTAATTGTACCGGTTCGAGATTTACCACTCGCTTCACGAGTAATCGGCATTTCGATACCGTGATCAACTGAGTTACGAACCAAGTGGACTAAAGGATCGGCTAATGCCTCAACTAAGTTTTTATCAAGATCGGTGTCTTCACCAATCATGATTAAATCAATTTCTTTATTTAAGGTACGAGCTAAATCGCGAACAACACGCGGGAAACGACCAAAAACTTTCTTAATCGGTTGCATGCGGGTTTTCATCACCGCACCTTGTAAATCAGCCGTAACCAAATCTAGGTTTGCAAGCGCCTTGGACATTTCTTCGTCTTCACGATTAATGCCTAAACTAACCAATCGGTTACGCACTAAAACTAACTCACCGACCATATTCATAATTTGATCTAAACGAGCAGTATCAACACGAACTGTTGTTTCGCCTTGTGGGACAGACGCCGCTTTTGCAGGCGTTTTATCTTTTACTGGCTCAACCTTTGAAGCAACAGACGGGGCTGATGTCGCTACTGGTTTAGCTGTAGGGGCTGGACTCGTTTTTGCTGCTTGTGGAGGTGCGACGGCTTTAGTAGGTTGAGCTGGAGGAGGCGTTTGCGATTTAGCGACTGGCGCAGTACCTTTACCATGTAATTCATCTAAAAGACGTTCAAATTCATCGTCTGTGATTTCATCAGAATCAACCAAGGGTTCAACAATAGGCTTTGCAGCGGGCTTAGATGGAGCAACAGGTTTGGTTTTAGCTTCGAATGAACCAGAGCCATGTAATTCATCTAATAATGCTTCAAATTCATCATCAGTAATTTCATCGCTACCACTTGTTGTAGCAGGCTTTGAGTCAATATTGTCTTTTTTTACTTCAGAAGGTTTAGCTGAAACAGGACTTTTACCCGGACCATGTAAGGCATCAAGCAAAGCTTCAAACTCTGACTCATCAATGTCATCAATACTGCCAGTGTCAGACATTTCCGTTGATGGAATACTGATATCTTCGACGTATTCAGGCTCACTAAATTCAACAATATTTTCAATTGGTTCCGGTTCATCTGCCGACATTTCTGAAGGTAATGGTGCCCCCGAACTTAATAATTTGAGTTTAGAAAGTAATGCAGAATCAGCAGGGTCTTGTGATTCTCCCTGTTGAGTTTGAGCAAACATGGAATTAATGGCGTCGACCGCTTGCAAAATAATATCCATTAATTCTGCATTTACGCCACGTTTACCGGTGCGTAATAAATCGAACGTGTTTTCTGCTTCATGACATACGTCAACCATCGGTTTTAGACTTAAAAAACCAGCCCCACCTTTAACGGTATGGAATCCACGGAAAATAGCATTAAGTAAATCACTGTCATCAGGATTATTTTCAAGAGCAACTAGCTGCTCCTGTAGAAGCTCTAAAATCTCGCCAGCTTCAATTAAAAAGTCCTGGAGTATCTCTTCATCAACATCAAAAGACATTAAATTGACTCCTAATTAGAAACCCAGACTTGATAGCAGATCGTCTACTTCATCTTGACCTGTCACCACATCTTCACGCAGTTCAGCATGCATGATGGGACCTTCTGCTTCTATTTTATTTTCGTTTATAGTTGGCG
>NZ_PJAP01000720.1:0-1918 GCF_002836795.1 Shewanella sp. 11B5
AGTGCATTTAAGCTAAACGGTTCGTCATTGTCATCGGCTTGAATATCCAGTGATAAATCGACTTTTAAACTACGGTTGAAAAAGAATTGCGCTGGATTACGGTAAAAACGAATTAATGCCGACAATTCGAGTTCGACCACTTTAATGCCTTCATTATTAATGTGAGTATGGGCAAACACTTCATCTGCCTGTTCGGCCGACAAAGGTAATGCTTGCTCAAAAAAGTGATTGTTGATGGTTGCATTGGCTGGTGGCGGACACCATTGGGCATTAAAGCTATGTTGCAGCTTATTCACACTATGCGCAGATAGTGGTGTTTCTCGGAAAAGTTTAGCGTCAAAAGGCTGCAAAGGTTGTGCTTGAATAAGCTGTGCCAGTACGGCTTTATCGGCATCATCAAGGTTGATTTCTGCTTGCTGTTCAAGCTGTAGCTGTAAGGATTGCGGTAGGTAGCTGAGTTGGCAATATTCGACCAATTCAGACACTAGCATTGAGGCAATGCGCTCAGCATTATCGCGCTCACTGTGGCCAATATAACTGATGTAAAGCTGTTCTCTGGCCGACAGTAATGCTTCTAAAAATAGGTAGCGGTCGTCTAATCGGCGCGAGCGATCGCCTTTTTTAGGGCCAAAATGCGCCATTAAATCAAACCCGACAGGATGTTGAACCCGCGGGTAAACGCCGTCATTCATTCCCAGCAAGCACACAACTTTAAAGGGGATTGAGCGCATTGGCATTAAGGTACAAAAATTCACGCTACCAGCAAGGTAACGTTGGCCAACCCGAGATTCAGTTAAGCGTTGATTAAACCACTGCTTTAGGACTTCAATATCGACTTGGCCTTGATGGCCGGCGCTTTCAAGCTCAGTGTCTAGGGTGACTAATGCATCTCGAATGGCTTGAATTTGTTCACGCTCGTCATCGGTGGTGTCGTAGCAATCGGCGAGTAGCTGTTGTAATTGTTCAAGGCGCTCTGCGGTGGTGTAGTCATTGGCAAATAAGTTGAAATAGGTGTCGATGGTTTCTAAAAAGTTGAGCAACTTACCTAATGCCTGTGATGACTGACCTTCAATGCCTTGCACCATTAAAGTATCGCGATAAATATCTGCATCGTCGTTAAAAGCGTAGCCTAGGATTAAACGCTTAATGCCAAATGCCCATGAGTTTTGCGTAAAAGGCTGCACACCTAGTTGGCTCCGAGTTTGCTCACTGCGGCCCCAACGGACATTCGCATCGTCTAGCCAGCGGCGGATTAATGACAATTCATCATCATCGAGTTGGAAATGACGCAAAATAGCTGGCACTTCTAAAATACCAATAATATCAGTGAGGCCAAAGCGACTTTGATTGATATTTAGCAGGCTTAAAAAGCTATTAATCAGCGGTGATTCTTGCGCTGCGCCCCTGTCGGCAATGGCGTAGGGAATGTAGTAATCGCCTTTTTGCGGATTTTTGTCGGCAAAATACTGACTATTGGCGGTACCAAATACCGCATCAATATACGGAGCATATGCCGCGACATCGGGCATCATGATCATGATGTCTTTAGGGCTTAAGTCGCTGTTGTTTGATAACAGCTCTAAAAGGTGATCATGTAAGGTTTCAACTTCGCGCAGGGCACTGTGGCAACTGCGTAAAGTAATTGAGTTATCACTTGGCAATAACGTGCGGCGAGCATGAATGTCTTGGTACACACTGGCATTTGGCCCTAATGGCTGACCGAGTGTTTCCATTTGTAAGATATCGTATTGCACCCCGTGCAGCAGATTATTCGGCTCGGGCTCAACATAACAGTCGTAACCAAAGTCGGTGTGTTCTGGCGGCAGAGACAGTAATAAATCTAAGAATTCGCGGCCCATTTGACCATTATTAGCCAGTATAGGATTACCTACTTCGAGCTTGGCTTCCCAGTCTTGGG
>NZ_PJAP01000721.1:0-1916 GCF_002836795.1 Shewanella sp. 11B5
AAATAATATTGGGTCTGACACTTTCATCATGGTCGCTTTAAGGTGCAAAGATAATAAAACATCTTCAGATTTTGCCGCTTCAATTTCACGAGCATAAAAATCCACTAATGCTTTTTTGCTCATCACTGCTGAGTCAATAATTTCGTCAGCTAATAACGCTAAGCCACTTTTCAATACAACGTCTTTGCCGTCTTGTTGAGTCAACACGATATTGACTTTATCAGCTGCCGCTAGAGTGACAGACTGTTCACTACCGTAGAAGTCGCCTTCATTCATGTGAGCAACGTGAGACTTAGAGTCGCTGGCCCATTTACCCATTGAATGTGGGTTTTTCTTGGCATAGTTTTTCACTGAAGTCGGTGCACGACGATCTGAGTTACCTTCACGTAATACTGGGTTTACCGCGCTACCTTTAATTTTGTCATAACGCGATTGAGCTTCAACTTCTGCGTCATTTTTAGGCTCATCAGGATAGTTAGGAATGTCATAACCTTTTGCTTGAAGTTCAGCAATACAGGCTTTTAACTGCGGAATTGAGGCACTAACGTTAGGTAATTTAATGATGTTAGCTTCTGGCTTATTAGCCAATTCGCCTAATTCCGTTAGCGCATCAGCAATTTTTTGCTCTGCGGTTAATTTTTCAGGGAAGTTAGCAATAACACGACCTGACAAAGAGATATCACGCGTTTCAACTTTTACGCCTGCAGCGTTAGTAAAGGTACGGATAATCGGTAATAAAGACAGCGTGGCAAGTGCCGGTGCTTCGTCGGTTTCTGTGTATATGATCGTTGGAGTGTTATCTTTCATTTTATTTCCTACATTATTGTAAATTAATAATTTATTAGAATAAATTGCGTAAGCTTTTGACGGGTTTTGGTGGATAACACTCGCACAAGTAGACCGTGATCAATGACCATGGCACACTTTTTTATAAGCCAAGTATGTGAAATCCCCTATCCCATTTATTATTATATTTTGTTCTCAAACCTCTGAGATTTGGCGGTTAAAGCCGATATCCCAGAATGATAAATTAGGTACAGATCACAATTTTTAGGCGGACATCATAGATCATTCTTAGTAATTTTCAAATTCCACTAAGGGCGAATACGCAGTAAACTACCATAAATAGATTCATATTCGTTCACTTTTTACTCACTCGTATTAGCAAAGGATGTTAACCATACCTTTATGTCAAAAATCGGTAAATTCAGTTCATTTAAAAAAACATCGACTCACAGAACAGGCGCGTCAACAACATCAGTCAATTCTGAAGCAACAAGAGCACCAATCAGTAGTGCTGCTATTCGTAGCAGGGCAAAATCGCGTCCCCCACAAAAACCACGGCCTGAAAATCCCGTCATTGTATTATTCAACAAGCCATTTGACGTGTTGTGCCAATTTACCGATGAAGCAGGCCGACAAACATTAAAAGACTTTATTCCTGTAGCCGATGTCTACGCAGCAGGACGTTTAGACCGTGATAGTGAAGGATTGCTATTGCTTACCAACGACGGACAATTGCAGGCAAAGCTTACCCAACCATCGCAAAAAACCTTTAAAACCTATTGGGTTCAGGTGGAAGGCGAACCGTCGGATGAAGCAATCAATGCCTTATGTAATGGGGTTGAATTAAAAGACGGTATGACATTACCGGCTAAAGTTTGCGTAATGTCATCTCCTGATATTTGGCCAAGAACCCTGCCAGTACGAGAACGTAAAGCCATTCCAACAACCTGGCTTGAAGTGCAAATTTGTGAAGGTCGAAATCGCCAAGTCAGAAGAATGACCGCACATGTGGGTCATCCAACCTTAAGATTAATCCGTTATAAAATAGGTCAATGGTGTCTAGATGATTTACCTAATGGTGAATACAAAGTGATCAGCACGGCAAAGTAATCGCTGGCAGACGCTTTATA
>NZ_PJAP01000722.1:0-1915 GCF_002836795.1 Shewanella sp. 11B5
TCATCTACAGCCTGTAAGAAACGATCCGTGGGGTCTTTTTTTTCATCAAGGGTGATATTGCCGAAAGGCGAATCAATCCTGCACATAGTTTTCTCCATGTAATGAGAATTAGGTTTCACAATAAGAATCCGGATCTATATCCGGTTTGCAGTTGAAACCTCCCGTGCAAAAGATGGGAGCGGAAAAGTGAGCAACATGCTCGATAGCCGACTGCAATGAAGTTTTACAATAGAGAAAGTTTTCAAATAAGTCAATGTGTAGTGTTCAAAATTAAATTGGTCACGATTTTAGAGTCATTCCAATATAGAGGTGGGAAGGCCTGAGACTTATAAACACTTTTTATTTACCATCATCAGCTTAAACTGATATTGATAGAGTTCATCATAATGATGTGTAATTTTATCGTTTCAGCTCAAAAAATGCTCTTTAATATGTATTAAAGTGCACTTTTTGCGAGTTTTAGCGCTTTATTAGCTCGTTCTGCATGTAATCGTGAGAGAAAGACATAAAACGTAGAATATGCAGCATTTACTGCATATTTAGTCACATTTTTATCAATTTACAACGAGAACACATTTAGCTTATCATTCAACATAGAAGAAAAACTTTCGGATCTTTTCGAAATAAACATTTCATAATCATCCTCATCAATTCCAAATTCTCCTCTATCGTCAATTAGATGAGATTTCAGTGTTTTATCAATCTGAGTATTTTCCTCTGAAAATTCGCCTATATATTGGCTCGGTGGTTTTTTCCCGATCTTATGTTTATTTGAATAACCATCGATCAACGTTATATTGGCTATCAAGTTAGGCTCTGCATCTTTTGAATTATTCTCAAGGTATTTCTTTGGAAAAAAATGATGGTAGTTTCTACTAGAAGCAATCTTAAGGTTACTATTATCTAACACAACAATTCCATCTGTATCAAATGACTTAGGCTGATTAAATGCCAGAAGGCATAAAATTGACTTGCAATAAGCATTTCCTGATGAAAAATGAGTTTCTGAAATTTCTGCAGCGCTCACAGTTAACTCTACATTAGGGTAGCGGGGAGACTTTCCTGTGATAATTTTGTCTATTTTATTAAAATCTTCACTTATTTTTGAGTCTGAGGCTGAACTATATCGTTCGTTTATTCCACACCAATAAAAAAACTGCTCAAGAAGCCTTGTCTGCTTTAAGCTAGCCTTTTTGTTATGTGTTTTATTAAAAAAATAAGTAATTGGAATAAGTAGAGCGGGATAAGGCAGTAGCTGAGAAACTGGTATTCTCAATTCAGTTCGAATGAAATCAATTGCACTAAAAAGGGAACTGACCATTGGGTCCCAATTTGCAATGAAATCTTCTCGCTTAATTTTAAGTATATCTTTCCCTTTAACTGCTCGTGATGTTATTGCCGCGACGCACTGCATTATTAGTGACTCTGGAAGAGTCTCATACTTAGCAGACATTAGGCATTGCTTTTCATCATCCGATCCATCCCTAAGAATCTCATAGCGTTCAGCCAAATCAAATCCTTTCGACTCGTCATAAGTTTTTGCAACCATTATTTCAAATACTGTTAATGATTTTCCACCTGTATTAATTCTTGAGAATACTTCACACGCAATTTCAATTGGGTAATCCTTTATCGTGATCGTAGAAAAATCATAATTCACTAACCGTCCCTTATATATCTCTATCTTTTTCAAGTTATCACGATCAAACTCATCCAATAAGTCTGTTACTTGAGAAGTTAATAGTCGGTGTACTGAAATATATCTCCCAGGATACTCTGAAGATAAATCTTCAGTTGTTACCATAGATTCATCACTTTCTGGGGAGACATCTAGATCCACAAATATCGATTTGTAGTCCACCTCTTTCCCATCTTTAGTTATTCTGATCCCTTTACGGATCGCATACAATGAAGT
>NZ_PJAP01000723.1:0-1915 GCF_002836795.1 Shewanella sp. 11B5
TGCGAACGGGGCAAATAAGAGAAAAGAACTTTAGCCAATTTTCTCAATTATTATTAAATGTCCGCCGTTTATCGATTGTGGTTATTCTAGGTTTTGGCTATTTAAGTTATTTACTGTTTACTGACAGTGACTCGCTTTCACATTTGGGAATGATGTCCTTTGGCGCATTTTCTCAACTAGCGCCGGCATTAGTCGGTGGATTATATTGGAAGCACGGTAATCGAGCGGGTGTTTATCTTGGCCTAGCTGTCGGTTTTAGCTTGTGGTGTTTTATTTTACTTCAAGGTGCAGGCGAGGCTCGTTTACTCGGTAGTGAGTCTGGCTTACTCAATTCAATAACCCCAAATATTAGTGATACATTAATCGCTTTGTTAGCGAATATATTTTGTTATGTGTTGGGTTCTATTTGGTTTAGAGCGGGCGTTGCCGAACGTATTCAAGCAAGTAATTTTGTTAAACCTTGGTCATCTAAGAAAGATTCGAAGAAACGTCAAGGGCCTATTTCGCAACAAGATTTATTAATTTTAGCAAGCCGATTTGTGAGCCCAACTCGTGCTTATGAAAGCTTTAGTCGTTTTTCTGCCGATGCAGTTAAAAGTGACAGTTGGTACAAAGCTGCTCCAGAAGAATTAATTGCTCACACTGAACACATGCTGTCGGGGGTTTTAGGTGCATCAAGTGCATCATTAGTGATGGACTCTGTCCTACAAGGCCGCGATTTGGCGCTGGATGAAGTATTCAGTCTTGTAGATGAAGCATCCTCTAAAATTATTTTAAGTCAGGATATGCTGCGCGGTGCAATTGAACACGCTTATGAAGGTATGAGTGTGGTCGACAAAGACCTGAGTTTGGTTGCGTGGAATTATCGCTATGTTGAATTGTATCAATATCCTGAAGGCTTTTTACAACAAGGAATGCCTATTGCTGAAGTGGTGCGGTTTAATGCGTTGCGCGGCTTTTGTGGCTCGGGAGACATTGAAAACCAGGTAGCAGTGCGGGTACAGCATATGCGTAATGGCACTCCGCACACATCTGAGCGTGAACGCCAAGATGGTAAAGTGATTAAAATTCAAGGTAATCCAATGCCCGATGGTGGCTTTGTGATGACATTTACCGATATTACTCAATATCGTTTGCAAGAAAAAGCGTTACTGGAAGCCAACGAAACTCTAGAAAGTCGTGTGCAAGAACGAACCTATGAATTGGCTATGCTAAACAGTGAATTACTTGAAGCAAAAGCGCAAGAAGAGCTCGCTAATGCGTCTAAAACTCGATTTTTAGCCGCCGTTGGTCACGATCTAATGCAGCCACTAAATGCGGCAAGGTTATTTACGGCCTCATTATCGCAATATCCTAATCTAGATTTAGAAGCCCGCACCACGCTGACTCATGTAAACAGTTCGTTGAAAATAGCGGGAGAGTTATTGACCGATTTACTCGATATCTCAAAACTCGACTCTGGCATGGTGGACGTTAATCGTCGTGATTTTGCTATCGCAGAGGTGATTAACGGTTTATCGGTTGAATTTGACGCCATGGCCAGTGATAGCCAAATTTCGTTTTCAATGGTGCCTTCTAAAGCGACAGTTAACTCTGACCCTTCATTATTACGACGTATTTTGCAAAACTTTTTAACCAATGCATATCGATATGCCCGCGGTGGAAAAGTGTTATTTGGTTGCCGCCATCGAGGTGATTTTATCGAGATCCAAGTGTTAGATACTGGCTGTGGGATAAATGAGTTTGATATACAAGAAATTTTTAAAGAGTTTAAACGTCTTAATCATCCCAGTAGCCGTAATGTTGGCGGCTTGGGATTGGGATTGGCGATTGCCGATCGGATTAGTAAAGTACTTGATCATCAAATTCATGTAAGTTCAACTTTAGGTCATGGCTCTCTATTCTCTATATTCGT
>NZ_PJAP01000724.1:0-1909 GCF_002836795.1 Shewanella sp. 11B5
AAGCGACTCAGAAGTAAAGCAAGCAATTGAAAATGCGCATGATGCTTTTTTACTTTGGAAAAATACTGGGTTTACTGAGCGTGCGCGCGTAATGCACGCCGCCGCCGAATTATTACGCCGTGACGTTGATTATTATGCCAATCTGCTCACCATTGAGATGGGTAAGCTTATATCCGAAGCCAAAGCCGAAATAGCGTTGTCAGCAGATATCTTCGACTACTATGCAAATAACGCACAGACATTGCTGGCACCACAAAAGCTACCGGTTGCCGACGCTGATGCGGAAATTTTGTGTGAGCCGCTGGGTGTATTATTGGCGATTGAACCATGGAACTTTCCTTTCTATCAGGTTGTGCGTATTGCTGCACCGCAAATATCTGCTGGTAATACCTTGTTGCTCAAGCACGCATCTAACGTTCCGCAGGCTGCTGCCGCATTCGAAAAATTAATGCTCGATGCTGGTTTGCCTCAAGGTGTGTTTAAGAATCTGTATGCAACAAGGTCGCAGATAGAAACGATCATTAACGATCCGCGCGTTCAGGGCGTAGCATTAACAGGGTCGGAAAGGGCCGGTGCAGTCGTTGCCGCGCAGGCAGGCAAGGCATTGAAGAAATCGACGCTTGAACTTGGCGGTGCCGATGCATTCGTTGTTTTAGCCGATGCAGATATGCAGAAAACGATTAACTGGGCGGTTCTTGGACGACATTGGAATGGTGGTCAAGTTTGTGTGTCATCAAAACGGATGATCATTGTTGATGAGGTGTATGATCGATTCCTCGAAGGTTATATCGGTGGTGTTGCAAATCTTAAAGCGGGCGATCCATTTGAGCCAAGCACAACGCTAGCACCACTGTCATCTAAGGCGGCAGCCGATGAAATCAAAGACAAGATTCGCCAGGCGGTTTCTTACGGGGCTACAGCAACTGAGGTTGGGCCAATTGTTCCCGATTCAGGCAATTTTGTTCAGCCGACCATTTTGACTGACGTTGCAGAAGATAACCCTGCACGCTATTGGGAATTTTTCGGTCCTGTTTCTATGCTGTTTCGCGCCAAGGATGAAGATGACGCGGTTCATATAGCCAATGATTCACCGTTCGGTTTGGGCGGTTCGGTATTTACTGCCAACCCAATCCATGGTGCAGAAGTTGCGAAGCGAATATCCACAGGTATGGTCTTTGTCAATCATCCAACAATGGCTAAGGCGGATTTACCATTCGGTGGCGTTAAACGTTCAGGTTATGGCCGCGAGCTGGTCGGTCTTGGCATCAAGGAATTTGTTAACCACAAACTTATCGCCATTGTCGACATCGACGCTCCGTTCTAGCGCTAATTGCCAATCCGATGTCTAGTCGGATTGGCTTATCCAGTAAGGACATAAATCGTTAAATAGTGAGTTGTTTAGCGATATCAACATAAACACTTCTAAGCATGCAAAAATATCAAAATAGATAACTCATTTTGCTAGCGACCTTTAGTAACGATCCAAAGTACAACGCCCACGGTAATTAATTTCACGTTAAATGGCTTAGCCAATAACGCTAAACTTTGGACTATCATCAAATCATCGGAGCCAGTAACCGAGACTAAAAGTCTTAATGAACTGGCCTGCGTGGTTTGCGAAAACTGAATGAGTCTCTAATTGTGCTTGTTTCAAATTCTTCTAAAGCGTTAGGCTCATCTTTGGGATCTGCATTACACCGTATTTTCATCATGTCAGGTGAGGCTAACATTAACAAATCATCGTGTGTCATTGATTATATGAATGTGTTCAAATCTAGAAATCGATTAGTGTTATTTGAAATTAAAAAATATACGTTCTCGTAAATTTTTATTTATTTAGAAGATATGAAAATTTGATTTAATTCGAAGGATTTATTTTGAGCAGGTAAGTGATTTTGTAATTTTGAAA
>NZ_PJAP01000725.1:0-1909 GCF_002836795.1 Shewanella sp. 11B5
CGATAACATTGAACAAAGTGTTGAAAAATTGATCCAGTTAAAAAATTCCGGGATAAGTATTGCTATTGATGATTTTGGTACAGGTTATTCATCATTGTCTTATCTTTCAAAACTACCCGTTGATGTATTAAAAATAGATAGGTCGTTAATTATTGATATCTCTAGTAATGTAAATACTCAAAGTATGGTCGGTAATATTACTCGAATGGCTCACGACTTAGGCATGAAAGTGGTTGTTGAAGGCGTTGAGCAAATAGAACAAATAAAAATTCTTGAACAACTAAAATGTGATGTCATCCAAGGTTTTATTATTGCTAGGCCACAAGCTGAAGATAGCTTTGCAATGCTAATGTCTGATGCTGATGTGTTAATTTCTGCAGTAATGGATGGTATATGAAAAAATTAATAGTGCTGTTTATTGATGACGATGTATTTATGCTTAAAGCATTACAACGCACTGCGCGCAGAACAAAACCGCACTGGGATTTTTATATTTGTGAACATGCACTATCTTGGCAAACGGCACTGCCTGAAGGGATTGTTCCGGATGCTGTGTTTTGTGATTACCTTATGCCACAAAAAAATGGCGATCAGGTGCTAGCTGAAATAGCGGCTACTATCCCATCCTCTGTTCGAGTACTTCTTACTGGTGATACTGCCGAAGATGTCGTCACAAAAGTCACTGAGATCACACATTTTGTATTAAAGAAACCATTTTCAGGAGATGATCTGGACCATGTTTTTTCGTGTTTAGAAAGACTAGATTCACTCAATTTCAGTTTAGATGTTCGCAATAAGCTAGGCCGTATAGGTTACTTTTTTACTTTACCAGAAATTGTTGTTCAATTAAGGGCACTACTGGCCATTGAATATGTCGATATAGGTCAAACTGTAGATTTAATAAAACAGGAAGCCTTTATTGCAGCAAAAATTATTCAAATAGCCAATTCTGCATTTTTGGGTTACAGCGCTAAAACAGTTTCATTAGAAGAGTCTATCAAACGGCTTGGATTGAAACTAACTGAAACTATCGTAGTTTCTATGGCTGTTAATAATTGTGTCGCGTCTAAAATACCAACAACAGTTCATAAACGAATAAGTGAATGGGCATTTAATTACTCAAGCATGTGTCGTCAATTGAGTAAAAGCGTCGGATTTAATACTGGCATGCAAGATACTGTTTCGATTGCGGCCTTACTGACTGGTATTGGTCACCTTGCATTAACCGCTGAAACTAACCAATATGTTAATGCATCAGTTGAAGAAGACTATATGCAGGTACTTCAAGAGGCCAGCATTCTTACGGTGTATATTTTGACTTTGTGGGGGTATCCAATAGATCTGTGCAAGCTTATTTTGATGCAAGATACTCCAGGTTTTAATGCCAATATTTTGGATGAGAACAAATTGAGCTTGATTATGTTTGTCGTCAAATTGAAGTTATCTGGAAAGCTTGAGCAAACAGAAAAAAATACTCTAAAAACATTAATTGTTGACAGTAAAATTGTAGATTGGATTGAAGAAAATCTATAAATATAATTTTTAAAAACAAAGAAAAAAATTATTTTTGATATCATTTTGTTCTTTCGATCTTTTATTTAAAGTATGCAAATTTATTTTTGAAAAAAACATCAACAAGCTTATTCTGTTATATTTACTATCTCGTTTGGCAATGAATCTTTGTATTAATATTAATACAAAGATTCATCATTTATTGGCCATTATGGTGTTGGTATTCTGGTGTTTGTCGCCGCAATAATCATCTTGTTTCTAAGCCATTTGTTGGCTGGCTCTTTATCAACGTTAACATGCCAATATAAATGCACACCAATATCAGGTAATTCAACCGGCATTGGGTGTATATCAATATCAAGCATCTTGCTATACATCGCTGCTGCGGTTTTGGGCA
>NZ_PJAP01000726.1:0-1904 GCF_002836795.1 Shewanella sp. 11B5
TAGCCGACTTAGTAAATAACTTTAACGCGGCTTTATCTGATGGCGGCATTTTCTCATGCTCATCCACCAGCATGGCAATTTCGTAACGATAACGTTTCGACGGTTTCGGTAAACGCCATACTTTTTGTGAAAACACTTCAAGATACTTGGCAAATAAATCTTGTTCAGGCTCGGTTAAATCCTGAAACGCAGCAGGTTCAATGGTATTAACTTGCCATTTACCTGACATTTTTAACAAACTCACCTGCAATACAGGCACAGTAAAACGTTCAAATATTTTACGTGCAAGCTTGTCTAGCGACGGATTATCACAATAGCCAAAATACAGCTTCATGCTGATTTCATTCACCGACTCTGGCAGCTTATCTAGGCCTGATTGCGGTAAACTAAAAAAACGATCTTGAGATAAATCATTAATGGTCATTACCCGGGGGATCACGCGATGCCCGCGAGCTTCCGCCATTAACGAGCAGTAATAACCTGTGCTTAAATAATCATAACTGCGACACAAGTTAATCACTTGCATGGCGCTTTGATCTGCAAATGCGCCCATTTCTAAATAATCATGAACCGTGACCATATGGTCACTGGGCAAATAGGGACGCCAATCATTAACATCGTCGGTGACAATTAAAAAATGAGCCATAAATATCTGTTGCCTCTTGTGCGGTTTAGCGCGTAAATTAAGCCACTATCATGTTTTGCCAACTCGAGCCGACTCATGCTTATTCGTCAAGCAACCCCCAGCGATTTACCGCAACTAAACCACATCGAAAACAATGCATTTAGTGGCGATAAAATCAGTTCTCGGCAGATGAAACGCTTTATCAATTCACCTCTGGACAGCTTATTAGTGGCCGAAATAGACGGCACACTTGCAGGCTATGCTCTGGTGCTGTTTCATCGTGGTACTCGGCTAGCCAGGCTGTACTCTATTGCCGTTGCAAGCGAATTTAGAGGTCGCAACATTGCCTTCGAACTGGTCACACAATGTGAGCACACGGTGGTCGAGCGTGGTTTCATTACATTACGCCTAGAAGTACGAAACGACAATATCGCCGCCAAAAATCTTTATTTAAAAATGGGTTATAAAGTCCTAAAGACCTTAGTGCATTATTATGACGACTTGGCCGATGGCGTGCGCATGCACAAACGCTTAGACCCACCAGGGCCAAGCAAAGTCATCAAGATGCCTTTGTATGTACAAACCACCCCATTTACCTGTGGCGCGGCCTGCTTAATGATGGCCATGAGTGCGGTAAAGCCGCAATATAATCCAAGTCGAGTTGATGAGCTGAGCATCTGGCGCGAAGCCACCACTATTTTTATGACCAGCGGCCACGGCGGTTGCAGTGTTCATGGCTTAGCCTTAGCAGCGATTAAGCGTGGCTTACAAATTGAAATGTACAGCCAATCAACCTCGGTTCCTTTTATTGATAGCGTCCGTGACAGCAATAAAAAAGCCGTCATTACCATAGTGCATGACGATTTTTGCCAACAGTTGATTTCGCAAGGTGTTGAGATACACAACGCGGCACCTACACTGGTTCAAATTAAACATTGGATTGACAGCGGTTATGCCGTTTTGCTGATGATAAGTACTTATCGCTTTAATGGCGAGAAAGGCCCACATTGGGTGGTATTAAGCGGTTACAACGAGCAGTTTATGTTTATTCACGACCCATTTGTTGAAGCACAAAAAGATGCGATTAACGCGGCGTATGTACCAATTAGTCAGTCAGAGCTGGCGCAAGTGATGCAATATGGGAAGCAGAAACAGGTGTCTTGTTTAGTGGTTAAGTCTTTATCATAACGATGGTTTTTTTATGGCCTGCGGCCACAACTGACTTTTTCAAACTTCGTTTGAATTTAGATCGCAAGGTTCCACCCTGCACGGGCCAAAA
>NZ_PJAP01000727.1:0-1901 GCF_002836795.1 Shewanella sp. 11B5
AAGGTCAATAAATAATAGTGCTGCTTGATTATCTCCACGTAAATCCCTTGCTATAGCAGTATCAATTTGTTTTATGAATGCGCGACGGTTATAAATACCGGTTAATTCATCATGTTCAGCTAAGAAAATGAGTTGATCTTGTTGTTCAATTAATTTACGGGTTTGGCTGTCTACTTCTTGCTTTAATTCATCCTTTTTAACGGTAATTTGAGCAAGTGATAGTTTCATTCTATTGAAGTTTTGGGCGAGCGCAGATAACTCATCGGTATCACTGAAATTAATTTGACTCTTTAGGTCTCCAGCAGCAAGTGCTTCCATGCCTTGGTTGAGTGAGGCTAACCCTTTCTTGAAACGAATGAGCGTCATAAAAGACCATGCGGTAACCATAATCGCTAATATTAATAGCACCACTCCCACAAGAAATAATAACGTTTGTTGTTTTTGTTTCGCTTGTTTAATCGATAATTGATGAAGATTAAACATTTCTTCGGTCATTTCTTCAATAACCATGCTGTATTTTGCTTTAAATAATCGTTCAGCAGTGAGGGTTGATGACACATCTACTTGTTTACTATGGAAGCTATTTTGAGTATTAATAAGTGCTCTAATATTGGTATTCAGTCTATTCAGGTTTCCAATAATGAGTTTTTGTTGCGTAGCCCATTGAATGTCTTCTGAGAGGTTTTTAGCCAGCTCAGCTTGGCGTGTATTTAACTCAGATAACCCTTGGTCGTCTGTATACTCTTGGTAAAGCCACAGTTGACTACGTAAACTATCAATGCTGATTTGTAACTTCATTGAGTAATTGAGTTGGCGGTATATTTGTTGTTGATAATAGTGAACTTGTATCAATGACAAGCCGACAATCAATGTAAGCAGTGAACACAGTATAGCGGTGAGTTTTAGGCGCTTAGATAACATCATAAATTACCACCCAGCCTCTAAACTGATGAACTTTTCAAACAATTTTCGATCAAAAATCTGCCTGAAATCAATACTGTTATCTTCAGAGACTAATTTATTATCAATTGCCCATTGGCTTTGAGTTTGGATGTTAGAAAAGAGTGCATTACTGAGTGATAAACGAAAACTATAGTCATTCCAAGAATAACTAAGTTGGGATGGATCGATATCCAACACACGGCTAATTTTTGTTTGAGCAAGCTCTGGATGTGTATGAATATAATCTGTTGCGTCATTAATTGATTTGAGTAGCGCTAACTTTTCTGTAGTTGATAGCCTGGTCTCTTTAAGCTCGATTAAGTTGAACGATAAGTGGTATAGACCGCGACTGCTGATGACGTTGGTATTTACGTGGACTTTTTGCGTTAACAAATAACTTAAGGGTTCCCAAGCTGAAATAATATCAACCTCATTATTTAATAACGCTGGAATAAGCTGCTCAGCAGTTAAATATATTCGTTCGATTGGTTGCTGAGTTTTGTTATACATAATCAATAAACTATCTAAGAAAAACTCGCTGGCACTGCCTTTTACAATGCCTATGCGTGCGTGGGCTAGATTATCCAGTTGTTGATACTTTTGTGGTGTTAAGCTAAGTAGTTTTAGATCATTGTCTGATTCGACAAAACTGGCTAGTACTGAAAAGTTTGTCTGTTTAAAGCTATTAAACATGACCACCGTTTCTGATGCAGTGGCAAGATCAACTTGTTTATTCTTAAGGGCGTCAAAGCATTTCACTCCGCTGTCGAATCTCACTAGCTCAACATTAAGCCCATTTGCTCTAAAGTAACCTTGTTGTTGTGCAATAAAAAAAGGTGCTGAAAGTGGTGTGCCAGATACCGCAATTTTAATGGGGTCTTTTAGGGCTGAAGCATTAAGTGATTTGCTTGTGCCAAGGTCACAACTGGCAATGCCGATTAGCATGAAAGCCAAGATAA
>NZ_PJAP01000728.1:0-1899 GCF_002836795.1 Shewanella sp. 11B5
GGATACGCTTATCGACTTAGATGGCGGCTACCAAATGAAAATGTTGGCTCGTCACGATGCATTGTTTGAGCTTGAGTTACAGTCTGATAAAACCATATTAGAAGTGCTTGAAGACGTCGGTCATATGCCATTGCCTCCTTACATTGATCGTCCAGATGAAGATACTGATAAAGAACGTTATCAAACAGTGTATAACCAAACGCCAGGCGCTGTAGCTGCGCCGACAGCAGGGTTACACTTTGATGATGTCATGTTAGCCGATTTAAAAGCCAAAGGGGTTAATATTGCCTTTGTTACTTTACATGTCGGTGCCGGTACATTCCAGCCTGTACGAGTGGATAATGTGCTTGAACACAAGATGCATTCAGAATGGGCCAATGTGTCACAAGAGGTTGTTGATCTAATTGCGCAAACTAAAGCGGCTGGAAATCGTGTTGTTGCCGTAGGCACAACCTCAGTACGTTCATTAGAAAGTGCAGCACGTGCAAGTGGAGATAGTCCGCTTCAAGCCTTTAGTGGTGATACCGATATCTTTATTTACCCAGGTTTTCAATTTAAAGTTGTTGATGCCATGGTCACTAATTTTCATTTGCCAGAATCAACATTAATTATGCTGTTGAGTGCTTTTGCCGGTTATGAAGCGGTCATGAAGGCTTATCAACATGCAATTACGCAAAAATATCGCTTTTTTAGCTATGGCGATGCGATGTTTGTGACGAAAAAAGCCCCGTAGACAATGAATTTGATTTAAAATACTCGCCCACAATAGTGGGCGTTTTTTTGATTTAATGTACCAGTAACCTTGAAGCATTAAAATTTGCCCACATTACTATAGAAACTAAACGAGTCAGACTGTTTATCTGGCAAGGTGATTTATGAAATTTGAATTAGATACAACTGATGGTCGTGCACGTCGCGGACGTCTTATTTTTGACCGCGGTACTGTAGAAACGCCAGCATTTATGCCTGTGGGGACTTACGGTACGGTAAAAGGTATGACGCCTGAAGAAGTACGCGCTACCGGTGCCGACATTTTATTGGGCAACACCTTTCATTTATGGTTACGTCCTGGCGAAGAGATCATGCGTAAACACGGTGATTTGCACGACTTTATGAATTGGCAACGTCCTATTCTAACGGACTCGGGTGGATTCCAAGTGTTTAGTTTAGGTGATATTCGTAAAATCACGGAAGAGGGTGTGCATTTTCGTTCACCGATAAATGGTGAAAAGATTTTCTTGGACCCAGAAAAATCAATGCAGATTCAGGATTCTTTAGGATCTGATGTGGTGATGATTTTTGATGAATGTACCCCGTATCCAGCAACTCATGATGAAGCACGTAAGTCGATGCAGATGTCACTGCGTTGGGCTAAGCGTTCACGTGACGAGTTTGACCGCTTAGAAAACCCGAACTCATTGTTTGGCATTATTCAAGGTGGTGTGTTTGAAGATTTACGCGACGAAAGTGTAAAGGGTCTTTTAGACATCGGTTTCGATGGTTATGCCGTAGGTGGTTTAGCTGTTGGCGAGCCTAAAGCAGATATGCACCGTATTTTAGAACATGTTTGTCCGCAAATTCCTGCTGACAAGCCGCGTTATTTAATGGGCGTGGGCAAACCTGAAGATTTAGTCGAAGGCGTTCGTCGTGGTGTGGATATGTTTGACTGTGTTATGCCAACACGTAATGCCCGTAATGGCCATTTATTTACCAGTGAAGGTGTTATTAAAATTCGTAATGCACGTCACCGTGACGACACAGCAACATTAGATCCTAAGTGTGATTGTTACACTTGTAAAAACTATTCACGTGCTTATTTATACCATTTAGATCGTTGTAATGAAATTCTAGGTGCGCGTTTAAACACCATCCATAATTTACGTTATTACCAAATGTTGA
>NZ_PJAP01000729.1:0-1898 GCF_002836795.1 Shewanella sp. 11B5
CTTCAGGATTAAGAACTTCACCACCATAGAAAGCCGCTAATGGGTTTGTTGGTGGAGCAATGAAGGTTTGAATCAAGTCACCGTTAACAATCGATGTTTGAGTGTTAACTACGTTTTCTTGACCAACAGTTGGCGCACGGAAACCAGTACTGTGTGATGCACGGAATGATAATTCATCGGTTGCAACATACTGCGCGGTTAACTTGTAGTTTAGTGTGTCACCAAAAGTAGAGAAATCTTCATAACGAAGTGCAATACCTAATAAGAAATCTTCGGTTAAATACGCTTCAACGTCAGTATAAATACCAATGTTATTACGGTCGTTTTTACCGGCTGATTCAGGGCCAAAGCCTTTAAAGCCGTGTGAGCCAATATTGAATCCCTGATCGGCATAAGGGCCTGCAGTCCAAGAGGCGTCATCACCTTGACCAATTTCGAATGATTCTTCACGCCATTCAAAACCAGTAGCAAAACTAATATCTTCTAAGCTACCAATAGTAACGAAACGGCTAAAGTCGATATTAACAGTTGTTTCTACTTGCTCGTAAGAACCGGTATCAAAGTCAGTTGGCGTGTCTAAACCCAATGATGGGTTAAGAGAATTTTTTAAACCAAAGCTGGCTTTGTTGCTACCAGTACCCGCACTGGCATCATACATCCACTCGCCTAGCTCACCTTTAACACCAGCGAAGAAAGACATATCTTCAATTTTACCGGTAAATTGTGGTGTATACCCGCCTGGACGAATTTGGTTCATTGAGAAACAGTTAGGATCTGCAACCATTGCTTGATAAGCGTCAGTACCTAGCACGTTTCCATCTTGATCTGGAATACCATCACCATCGGTATCTATCTTAGGAATAGGAACATCCATGTTGTTACATGTTGCGACACCATCAGTGGCCAAACCAACATCACCAACTAATAAACTTTCACCACCATCTACTGAATAAACGTTACCGCGGTTATGTGGATTACGATAATAGAAACCGCCTGTTGCTTCACGTGATGACACGTTACCAAATGCATACAAGTGAGTGTTATCATTGATATCAAAACCAGAGTTTACGAATACAGTAAAATCATCATTGATCTCTGGATTACCCCAAGTTTGCGCAGGATTAAGAATTGAAGTATTACCCGCATCAGCAATGGCTGCTGCATCTGGACGCTGGACACTACGGCTAGTCGCATCTGCGGTTTTATATTGTGCACTGATATTAACAAAGCCATCATCAGTCAAAGGTAAACCAATGTTACCGTCAATTGTTGTTGCTGCGCCGTCACCTTCGTAGTATTCACCTTGGCTGACAGTGATAGAGCCACCTTCAGAGGCATCTTTTAATACAAAGTTCATCACACCAGCAATCGCATCCGAACCATACTGAGCTGCTGCACCGTCACGTAATACTTCAACTTGCTTTAATGCCACACCAGGAATAACCGAAATATCTGGCCCTTGTGCACCATCGTTAATGCCACCACCTTGGAAAGCAATAACTGACGCACGATGACGGCGTTTGCCGTTAACCAAAATAAGTGTACTGTCAGATGGTAAACCACGTAAGTTAACCGGACGAACTAACGTTGCTGCATCACTAATCGGTTGTGCACGAGAGTTAAAAGAAGGCACTGATGTCACTAACATGTCGATCATGTCGGTCGAACCGTTTTTCTTTAGGTCATCACTGCTAATGATATCAATTGGAACCGGTGAATCACCAATTGAACGAGGTGCTGCACGTGAACCGACTACTGCGATTTTTTCAACGTTTTCTTTCTTTGCGACTTCTTCATCGGCTGCGAATGCTTGAGCGCTTACAACAGATCCGGCAAGTGCAAATGAAATGGCTAAGCTCAAAGAGCTAATACCAAATTTAGATTTTTTTGATTGCATC
>NZ_PJAP01000266.1:0-13729 GCF_002836795.1 Shewanella sp. 11B5
TTAAAGGCAGACAACAACCTTTAAACCTAATTGGATCAAGTGCTGGCGCTTTTCGCGCCGCGTGCTTTGCCCAAAATGACCCGGTTGCGGCGATAGAACGTTTAGCCAAAAATTACAGTGAAACTGTTTATTCTAATGACACTAAACCACAACCAGATGAAATAACAGCCAAAGCAGTTGAGTTACTAGATGAGTTATTTGGTGACACTGGTGCAGATGAAATAATTAATAACTCAGTCTTTAAAGCCCATTTTATTGTGGCTAAATGCAATGGATTGGTCGCATCAGAAAATAAAATCAAGCAAGGGGCTGGCTTATTTAATAGTTTTATTAGAAATACCATCAGCAGGCCACTGCTTAACAGTCAGTACGAACGCTACATCTTTCAACATGGCCAAAGCGATTTAAGCATTTATGATCCTGACAATATCGCCACAACGTCTATGGCATTAAGCCAGCGTAATATCAAAGCAGCGCTATTGGCGTCTGGCTCGATTCCTATAGTTATGCAAGGCATAAAAGACATCGCCGACTGCCCACAAGGCATGTACCGCGATGGCGGGATTATTGACTATCATTTTGATTTTAATATTCAAAATGAAGGGTTAACTCTGTATCCACATTTCAGTTCTACATTAAAGCCTGGTTGGTTTGATAAAAACCTGTCTCGTAAAGCACGTGTACAACACTACGACAAAACCGTGCTTTTATGTCCATCTGCTGAGTTTGTTGCATCACTGCCGTTTAATAAAATTCCAGACCGTAGCGATTTTGTCGAAATGAAACCGGCGCAGCGCTTACAGTATTGGCAACAGGTATTTGTTGAAAGTGAAAAGTTAGCTGAACATTTTAAAGGTTTTTATCAACAGCAGAATATACACAGCATTAAAAGTATTGAGCCGTTACTCGCTTAAAGACAACAAGGTTTCATTTTGAGTATCAATTAAAAAGTCGTCATCACTGTGTTGACGTTAACTCATTAAAAAAAGGATTTGAACATGACCACATACAAAGCAATTAACTTAATCGCCCGTCCAACCGGTGGCCCAGTCGGTCCTGAATTATTCGAAGTGGTCCAAAAAGACATGCCGAAAGTGGCACAAGGGCAATTTTTGGTAAAACAGAATCATATGTCACTGGATCCAGCCATGTTTGGTTGGATGAGCCCAGATACCGAAAGCTATATTCCACCTGTTGAATTAGGTGATGTGATGCGCAGCTCAGGCATTGGTGAAATTGTTGAAAGCAATCACCCTGATTTTAAAGTGGGCGACCGCGTAATGGGCATGATGGGCTGGCAAGAATACTTTTTAAGTAATGGTGCAGGGTTAAATAAAGTCACTGCGCCATTACCAGACGAAGCTATTTTATCGGTATTCGCCTTACCGGGCTTAACTGCAACACAAGGTCTTTTCAACGTAGGTAAACCACAAAAAGGTGAAACTATTGTGGTTTCTGGCGCGGCAGGTTCAGTTGGCTCTATTGTCGGTCAACTTGCTAAAGCGGATGGCCTAAGAGTAATTGGCGTTGTCGGCAGCGACGAAAAAGCAGATTGGATAGTAAACGAGCTTGGTTTTGACGGCGCAGTTAATTATAAAACCGATGATATTGCAGCAAAGCTTGCCGAGTTAACCCCAGATGGTGTTGATGTGTATTTTGAAAATACCGGCGGCCCAATTCAACATCATGTGTTTGCCAGAATGAATGCCCATGGACGTATTGTGGTGTGCGGCATGATTGCAGATTACCCGAAAGCGGTTCCTGATTTAGGCCCGAATTGGATCCAAGTGATTAAAAAGCGCTTGATTATCCAAGGTTTCACCATGCCAGATCATTTCGGTGATGTGCCTGCATTACTCGAAAAATTAACCCCTTATGTCATGAAAGGGCAAATTAAGCATCGTGCCCACGTATTAAATGGACTTGAGTCTGCAATGACTGGCTTGAATTTGTTTTTTACCGGTAAAAACAAAGGCAAGTTAATCGTCAAACTGTAAGTGTTATGGCCATCAGCAATCGATATGCCTTATTTATTAATGGGGCATAACTGAACTTAGCCACCACATAACCTCGCCAAATAAACCTAATAGCACAGTCAGCATTGTGTTATTAGGTGCATTATTAGCTGAGTTATCGCTAGCAGTTCAGTTGCATTCAACATTCATTTTCCAAGTCAGGCGATATATATGAGCGAAATTAAAACCCATTATAGAAATTGCAATATTTGTGAAGCCATGTGTGGCTTGGAAATCAGCTATCAAGACAAGCAAATTTTGTCGATCAAAGGCGATCAACTCGATCCCTTCAGCCAAGGCTATAACTGTCCTAAGGCGTTGGCGCTGGAAGATTTTTATACCGACAAAGATCGCTTAAAAACACCAATTAAGCGTATTGAATCTGGCTGGCAAGCCATTAGTTGGGATGACGCATTTAACGAAATTACCGACAAGTTCAAAAGTATTCAACAGCAACATGGTAAAAATGCATTAGCGGTGTATTTAGGTAACCCTAACGCCCACAGCTTAGGCAATGCGTTAGTGCTTAAACCTTTTATGAAGTCACTAGGCACGGTCAATCGGTTTAGCTCAGCTTCAGCCGATCAATTACCCCATCACGTAGCGTCTAACTTTATGTTTGGTGCAGGTATGCTAATTCCGGTTCCGGATATTGATAGAACTGACTTTATGTTGATCATAGGCGCGAATCCGGTGGTATCAAACGGCAGCATGATGACAGCGCCCAATGTGATAGGGCGAATGAAAGCGATTCAAAAACGCGGCGGAAAAATTGTTGTAGTAGACCCACGTAAAACCCGCACCGCTAAAATTGCCGATCAGCATTTATTTATTCGACCTGAAAAAGATGCACTGTTGTTACTGGCATTAATTCACTGTGTGTTTGCCAAAGATAAAGTTAATTTACGTCATTTAGACGATATGGTTGAAGGGCTTGATGAGGTAGCCAATCTTGCCAAGGCCTATTCGCCAGAAGCCATAGAAGAATTTGTCGGTATTGATGCTGTGAGTATTCGCACGTTGGCTAATGACATGGCAGCTGCAGACTCTGCGGTGTGTTATAGCCGCATGGGCGCGTCAACTCAATCATTTGGCGGCTTATGTTTATGGCTCACCAATGTGCTCAATATTATTACCGGCAATTTTGACCGTGCCGGTGGGGCGATGTTTCCACAACCTGCGTTTGATTTATTACGCAATCATAAACGTGGTCATAAAAGCTCATTTGGTCAACATCAAACTCGTGTCCGTCAATTGCCATTCTTTAATGGCGAGTTTCCGGTAGCAACCTTAGCAGAAGAAATACAAACCGAGGGTGAAGGGCAAATTAAAAGCCTCATCACAGTCGCGGGCAATCCTGTGTTGTCGGCCCCCAGTGGACATAAATTGGCACAAGCTTTTGCAGGCCTTGAATACATGGTGTCGGTTGATATCTATTTAAATGAAACCACTAAATACGCAGACATTATTTTACCGGGCACCACAGGAGTAGAGAACTCCCACTTCGATATTTTCTTTAATTCATTTTCGGTGCGCAACACGGTGAAGTACTCAGCACCATTATTTGAAAAAGAGCCTGACCAACGCAGTGATTGGCAAATATTAAAAGAGATATCAGCCAGAATGCTAAACCTGCCTGCCGATGATCCAATGCAAAACGTTACCCCAGAAATGATACTGGATATGGAACTTAAAAAGGGCCCGTATGGCGAACAAGGCATCAGCTTGCAAGCGTTAATCGACAATCCGCATGGTATTGACCTTGGCCCATTAATGCCCTGTATCGAACAACGCATTAAAACCGAAAATGGTAAGGTTAATTTATTCCCGCAAGTGTATGTTGATGACTTACCACGCTTGAATGCCGTGATGATTCAAGCAGCTCGTGATAACACATATCCATTTGATTTAATTGGTCGCCGATTAGTGAAAAGTCATAATACTTGGACACAGAACTCTGAGCGGTTAACTAAGGGTAAAAATCCGTGTACTTTAGAAGTGCATTCTGAAGATGCTAAACAGCTTGGGATAACACAGGGGCAAATCGTGTCAGTCAGTTCTGCCGTTGGCGAAATCAAAATCGAAGTGACAATTACCGACGATATTCAACAAGGTGTTGTGAGTATGCCGCAAGGGTGGGGCCATAATCAGCAAGGCACCAATATGTCGGTGGCTTCTGCCCAACCTGGTGTGAGCATTAATGATTTAACGGATGCGGCTAGAGTTGATATGCTAACGGGAAATGCAGCATTTAATGGCACTCCAGTGGCCATTAACGTGGCTTAAAGCCTAATATTTGCACAAACTAATACATAACAAGCTTTGCGACGACAAAGTGACATAAATGAAAAGGTTGACCATGTTTAAAAGTACAGATAACTACATTGCCTCAAACGAGCTTACTTTAGCGGTAAATGCGGCCATAGCCTTAGAAAAACCGTTATTAATTAAGGGCGAACCGGGCACGGGCAAAACACAGTTAGCAGAAGAACTGGCTCGGTCACTTAATTGTAAACTGTATCAATGGCACATTAAGTCTACTACCAAGGCGCAACAAGGCTTATACGAATACGATGCAGTATCACGCCTACGCGACAGCCAGTTAGGTGATGCCCGCGTGCACGACATTGGTAACTACATCGTTAAAGGTAAATTGTGGCAGGCGTTTGAAGAAGATCAGAGATCGATTTTATTGATTGATGAAATTGACAAAGCCGACATCGAGTTTCCTAACGATTTATTGCAAGAACTCGATAAAATGGAGTTTTATGTGTATGAAACTCAACAGGTTATCAAGGCTAAACAACGTCCTATTATCATCATTACCTCTAACAACGAAAAAGAGCTGCCAGATGCATTTTTAAGACGCTGTTTTTTCCACTACATTAAGTTTCCAACCAAAGATGAAATGGCAAAGATCATCGACGTGCATCATCCTAATGTTAAGCAGGACTTGTTACAGCAAGCATTAGAAGTGTTTTTCGATTTACGTGACGTCAATGGGATTAAGAAAAAACCCTCAACATCCGAATTGATCGACTGGCTTAAGCTACTGATATCAGACGATATCTCTCAAGACACTTTGCTCGATAAAAAATCAGACATTATTCCTTTGTTTGGTGCATTGCTTAAAAATGAACAAGACGTTTCATTAATTGAAAAGCTGGCTTTCATGAGTCGCAGAAACAGGTAGTGCATTGTGTTTATTGATTTTTTTCTGACCCTAAAAAAGCACAAAGTACCGTGTAGCTTACGTGAGCTACTCGACTTAATTGCGTTATTAAAATCTGGGGTTGTGTTTGCAGATGTGGAAGAGTTTTATAACCTTGCGAAAATTGTCATGGTTAAAGATGAAATCCACTACGACAAATACGACAACGCCTTTGCTGAGTATTTTAAAGGCATCGAAAGTATTGATATTTTTGATAAAATTCTACCTGAAGATTGGCTAAGAAAGGAGTTTGAAAAGCACCTTTCACAAGAAGAAAAAGACAAGCTTAAATCCTTAGGTGGGCTTGAAGCATTAATGAAGGCGTTAAAAGAACGTCTAGAAGAACAGAAAAAACGTCATGCTGGCGGTAATAAATGGGTTGGCACAGGCGGCACATCGCCATTTGGTGCTTATGGCTATAATCCTGAAGGGATTAGAGTCGGCCAAGATAAAAACCGAAACAACAGTGCGGTGAAAGTATGGGATAAACGCGAGTTTAAAAACTTCGACCAAGACCGTGAACTCGGTACTCGAAACATTAAATTAGCGCTTAAAAAACTGAGAAAATTTGCCCGCACTGGCGCCAGCGAAAAGCTTGATATCAATACGACTATCCGTTCCACTGCACAAAATGGCGGCATGTTAGATGTGCACATGGAACCGGAACGTCACAACGCCGTTAAAGTGTTGATGTTTTTCGATATCGGCGGCTCTATGGATGATTATATTCATACATGCGAAGATCTCTTTTCTGCGGCGCACAGCGAGTTTAAACATTTAAAATTCTTTTATTTTCATAACTGTGTGTACGACAAAGTCTGGCAAGACAATAACCGCCGGTTTGATAAAGTAATTGATTTAGAAGAAGTCATCAGAACATTTGGCGCTGATTACAAAGTCATATTTGTCGGCGATGCGACCATGGGACCTTACGAGATTATCGCTAAAGGTGGCAGTGTTGAGCATTGGAATGAAAAGCCCGGCATTGAATACATTAATCGATTGTTGGGACATTTCAATAAAGTCGCTTGGCTCAATCCACAACCAGAAAGTCGATGGCCAATACATCACTCAATTTCCATTATTCAGCAGTTAGTGAACAACAAAATGTACCCGCTGACAGTTGATGGTATAGGCCGAGCGATTAAAGATCTTAGTTAATATCAGTTCGTTTTATTGATGACTGATCCAGTGACGTAAACACTCACTGGATCAGTGAAGGTAAGCCATAAAGTTTAGTTCGCGTGAGGTTAAATTACTCAGACAATATTGATAGAAAACATAATAAGGAAGAGCAGTAATATGGAATTTTTACGCACCGACGACAGTTTTTTTGCCAATTTGCCTGACTACCACTTTACAGCGCATTACTTAACCGTTGATGACACTGAAGGTGGTGAACTAAGAGTTCATTATCTTGATGAAGGCCCTAAGGATGCCGCACCAATATTGTTATTGCATGGTGAGCCGACTTGGAGCTTTTTGTATCGCAAAATGATCCCCATCCTTGTTAACGCTGGTCATCGTGTTATTGCCCCTGATCTTATTGGTTTCGGCCGTTCAGATAAGCCGACTAAACGTCTCGATTATACCTATCAACGTCATGTTGATTGGATAAAGTCATTAATGCTGCAACTTAATCTCACCGACATTACCTTGGTTTGTCAGGATTGGGGCGGGTTAATTGGTTTACGTTTAGCCGCCGAAGAAAGCGAGCGTTTTGCACGAATTGTCTGTGCTAACACCATGTTGCCTACCGGTGACCATCCGCCGGGTGAAGCCTTTACAAAATGGCGTCAGTTTTCACAAGACGTTGAAATATTCCCAACGGGCAACTTAATCAATAGTGCCTGTGTATCGACATTAACGCCTGAGGTTATTGCCGCATACGATGCGCCGTTTCCAGACGAGCGTTATAAAGAAGGCGCGCGCCAATTTCCGTTATTAGTCCCAATAACGCCGGACGATCCTGCTGCAGCTAAAAACCGCGCGGCATGGAAAGTATTATGCCAATGGCAAAAGCCATTTTTGACAGCCTTTAGTGATTCAGACCCGATTACTGCGGGCGGCGATGCCTTGATGCAAAAGCTCATTCCTGGAACAAAAGGGCAAAAACATACCACTATCGTTGCTGCAGGGCACTTTTTACAAGAGGATAAAGGCGAAGTATTAGCGGATGTTGTAGTGAATTTTATTGCTGATAATCGTTAACAGTCGATTTTGCATTTAATGAACATCTAGTGTTGAGTAAGTCGAAATTAGGGTTCGATTAATTGTCATTGGTATTAAGGATAAACAATGTTGTATAAGGGTGTGTCACTCATTTTAGCCCCGTTGTTGGTGTTTCAGGGGCTTAAAGTTCGTCGTACTACGCCAAGGCTGCCTGAACCTGAAGGCGAACGAGTGGGGCAAACTGGTGCTAATCCTGCTCTGAGCTTATTAATTTTAGGTGACTCAGCGGCGGCTGGCGTTGGAGTTGCATTTCAACAGCATGCATTGTTAGGGCAGGTTATTGAGCAATTAAGTCCTCAGCTCGAGTTTAGTTATGGCTTGTTTGCTAAAACAGGCTCGACTACATCGACCACTTTACAAGCCTTACAAGAGCAGATTGATAACGCACATCCCATACTCGGGCAAACGCATTATGACGTCATCGTGACATCATTAGGGGTGAATGACATTACCTCATCAATCAGTTGCGAGAAGTGGTTGCTGCAACAAAAAACGTTATTTGAGCTGATTACAAAGCGATACACGCCCAAATTGATATTGGTCACAGCGTTACCTCCTTTGGGGCTATTTCCTGCATTGCCTCATCCACTGCGTTGGAGTTTAGGCCAGCGTGCAAATCAATTTAACCGCCAGTTACAGCAATTACTTATTAAGTTGAATCAACAAGTTGACCAGCCGACAGATTTCAGATTAATTAAATTACCATTAGAAAACCCACAACCCGATATCACTATGCTGGAGTTTATGCGTCAAGTGATGGCCAGCGATGGGTTTCACCCAGGAGCACCAATATATTCAGCGTGGGCTAATTTGGTTGTTGAGCAAATAGTTAGTGGTATTAAATCTGACGGTATTGAATAAAATAGGTATTTTCTCATGTGTTGCTGCCTATTATGAGTCGGATATATGGCCTGTGGCCACTAACATCGTGGCGCTTCACCCACACCAGACCAAAGGGGAAAAAGCTTGGCCCCTTTGGAAACCCCGAGTGTTCCAGATGAAAAATATTAACAAGCGCATAATTTTCGATGGAGATGGTCCAGCTTTAAACTTTATCTGTAACTGGCTTAGAAATGTAGGATAAATATGCAGTGTCAGCCATGTCTCCCACCTTTATGTAGTGTGTACAGTGTATAAAAACAGTTGCAATGGTTTTTGGCGTGTTTTTAAGTTGAATCGGCTAATAAGTAAACTAAAGTAGTATGAATAATAAATCGCGAATATTGTAATGTATTGAAATTAGATTGTTTTTATTTTTTGTCGAATATTGAGTCCACTTTTAACGTGCAAGCTCGCTTTTATTTGTCAGTGGAGTTAAATAAAAGTGCTTTACATCAATAAAATAACAAATGTAGTATGATACTAATCAATAACTTAAATGGCGACTTTAAATTCATTTGGCCGTTCAATAAGCTGTTAGCTATAAAGGAAAAGTATGATTGAAGTCGTCACTACCATTTCATTATGGGAATTGATTAAGCACGCAGGAAGCTGGGTTTCGAACCTAAAGCGAGCTAATGATGATCGTAAAAAGGCTTCAATGGACGCTCTTCAAAAAGTAGTCGAAGCTTCAAGGAAAACTGGAATTTATCTAAGAGAAGTTGAAGAAACTGGACAAATTAACAGAGAAAAAGAGGGCGAACTCTCTATGCTTTGGACTGAATTAGGTTTTTTACTGGAACGTTTAAAATTAGAAAAGTTGGCTGAAAAATGTCACATCAAAGGTAAACATTGGGAAAATCCTGTAAAATCTGACAAAGATATGTTGTCCAAAGCTGATGTGGGTCTAGAAAAAGTAGAAAAAATGGCCTTAGAGATTTTGCGAGATCTTAATAGCTAACAAGCGGTTTATGAAAGGGACGCTAAAAGCTTGGCTTGCGCTCATTCTTCGCTAATTTTAGCCAAGCATTTTCCGCCTCATAACCGGGCGTTAGGTGCATCGGAGTATTCATGCAGGTTTTATATTCGACAATATCACTTAAATTATATGCTTATGGCATTAAATGTCTTCATGATCCAAATTGGACAGGGATGGTTTTATTTGACCACGTAAAACAACACGTCCGAGGAAGAATTGAGCCTACTCAATTACTGAGGAAACCACTTGAAAAAGGATTGTCATTTCACTTAGGTCTATGGTTCTTTGATGAATATTTTTCTCAAGAACATGTTGAAGATCTACACGGAGAGTATGCAGTATGGTTTATTGAGGATTTCTACGAATTACTTAAATACCATGAATTACCTTCATCAGATTCATTAAATGGATTAGTAAGTTTAGTTAAATCTATTGGGGAAATGTACGAGAGTAATGAAGAAGAATACTATGATTTTATAGAGTCTAGGGAATGTAACAGTAAGACGGGAATCATATAAAGAAGTATTTTCATTATACGAAAATGACATAATTGATTTACGTACTGCTTATGCTTCAGAATTTGCAGACCGAATGCTCCATGATAGACAGCTTTGCTTTTTCACATCAAAGCTAATTTTAGAAATAGGATTTGATGGTGATGACGATGAAACAGGTCCTAAAGGGTGGGTAAAACGTGAACGCTGGCCTGAGCGTGTTAAAAATATTTTGAGGGCTCGAGATAGAGGTAAATGTACAAACTGTGGTTCTGATCTGATCTCAGAGCTAGCAGCTCCCGTCCATATAGACCACATGTATCCAATCTCTAAAGGTGGATGCAACGATATAGTTAACCTACAGATACTTTGTGCCTCATGTAACCTCAAAAAGTCAGCAACCGAACAAGAAATTAAATCATCAATTCCAAAGTACTTAACAAGAAAAAGCACCTTGCAAGGCATTTAAACGGAACTAAAATAGTGGGTTTCGCTTCGCTACACATTATAACCCACCATTTTAGTCCGCTTATTGCGGCGTTATATGCTCAAGGAAGGTTATGCGAATCGTTGACTGTTATTCTGAAACATCAGACATTGGCCCTGATATAGTTATAGTGGAAACTGAAAATTCAGGATTTACACTATTAATGTCACGTTCGGGCGATCCGTATGATCACATGAAAGTATATTTTGATGACGAAGAAATACTTGAAGGTTCTCGTTCAAAGGAAATTCTTAACACTCTTTCCAGTGTAAAAAACGATTTAACTGGAGAGGCATTAAATATATATAACGGAATTCTGGCAGCGATCGAAAAGAGCATATAACAAGTCATTAAAGCAGGAAAATTTACAGTTGGCTGTTTTCACTGCGTTCAACATTTTAGCCAACTATAAATTTCCTCTTAATGAGGCGTTAGTGTGAACAAATGAAGCTTTTGCGAATACTGTTAGTCTTATGTTTAATTCAAGGCTGCAATGAAATGGAAATTAAAATGCTATCAAATGGAAGTGAAGTCAAAGAGGCTCTGCGAGAACTAAAGTCACAGAAAAAATTCCTTGCAAACTTAGCTCTATTTTACCCAGGAGCACCAGACGAATTAATTCGAATCGAAGCTGAAAACGTAATAAATTCAGCTTTGGTAAAACTCATTGAGTCACCATCTGATAGTTTTACTGAAAATGAGTTTTGGTCAACTTTAAAAGTTGCAGCAAAACAATTCGCTAAAATGGACTCTGAAGAAATGGATCGTGGTTTATCTTATATGGAAGAAATCATGGATATCTATAAAATTGAATCTTCAGATGGTAGGTTAAATGAATGGCGCTACGGTTTTGAGCCAAGTTCACACTAACAAGGGTTTTCAAGTCGGACAAATTACAGTTGGCTTTTTGTTCGTGCCTCACTTATTTTAGCCAACAGCAATTTGCCGCTTAAAACGGCGTTAGCAAGCAAGGTGGTAATGTGAGTCCGGCAGAACGAATTATTAATATTAAAGATGAAGTGGATCGGTTAATTCCGATGTATAAACAAAACTTATACAAATATACTTTGTTGGCATATTCTTCCAGTTTGCTAGATCTAGCTGATGCAATAATTACTCTCAATGATGCAGGGAAACTATCAGGCATTCCTGTTCTGTATAGAACATTTTCTGAAACCTTTGTTGATTTTCACAATTTGTCCTCGAATCGTGCTTATAGCTACAGGTTACAATCAAATCGGTTGAAAGAATGGATAAAGGTCTTAGATAATCTAGATCCCAAGCATTTAGAGTGGTTAAAAGAGTCTGCTGAACTTGACGACTTAGTAGAGTTCAAAGCTCAGCTCGTCAAAGAAAAGGCTGACCTTGGTGATCAATTTAATACAATTAGAATTGGTGCAAAGTTTGATCTGGCAGATTTAAAAGACTTTTACGATACAGTTTACAATGAACTTTGTAGTGACTCTCACTCCAATCTTAGGTCAGTTTTTAGTCGTCTGCATTTAGATGGCAATGATCCTAAAGTACAGTTATGTATTAGTACAATACCGCAGGCACTGACTGAATTAGAGATAACACTTGCTAAATGTTTCAGTGATAAAGCTTGCTAACAAGCAAATCAACAGGACAAAAAACAGTTGGTTTTTGCTCCTTCGTCGCTTATTTTAACCAACTGTTTTTTGTCCGTTATTTGGGCGTTACCTATAGAAAATTTAACCTGAAACTCACGAATTAGAATTAATGGTATAACTCGGAAATGTCCATAAATTACTTAGAAGTCTTGATTGAAAATGTCTAAATTCAACTCTGAGCTTGAGGCCGTTGAAGAAAATAGCGTGAGCCTGACAGGACGTCAGGCTAGCTTTCGCGGTACAGGATGTACCATCGGAAGCGTTAGCATTTTCGAATAAGGCTGAAGACGGTTACAGATGAAGTTAAAAGTTGGATCAATCCCCATGGCGACCTTTTCGCAGCTCTTGTTTTGTAAATAGCGAAAATGTTGCGGGGCGGCTGGGAGTTCCAAGAGGGAATAGCCGTTGATTTCCTCTTGGTCTGGTGTGGGCGAAGCGCCACGACGTTGGTGGCCGCAGGCCATAATGTATTAGCCCGTGCAGGGTGGAACCTTGCGATCTTAATTCAAACGAAGTTTAAAAATAGATATGGTGAAGCGCCACGACGTTGGTGGCCGAAGGCCATATTCAACCAAGAATCGCTTTATGAATTATCCCATTGATGACAAAACTCAATAAAGCTTTTCAACAGCGGGCTGTGATACTTATCTTTGTGAACCACCAACCAAAACGGTCGTTGCATATTAATATGATTCCCCTTAATTGGAGAATCAAGCTGAGCCACACGGCCATCGTTAATCGCATATTGTGCCGCCAAAGCAGATAAACACCCTAAACCAAGTCCGGCGGCGACACTGTTAATTAATGCTTCAGTGGTATTCAGTTCAAACACTTCATGCCATGACTCTATTTGCGGTGTAATAGTACGTAAAAAAAACTCTCTCGAGCCAGAACCTGCTTCACGTAATATCCATTCACTTTGTTCTAAATCGTTAAACGTCCATTGTGCTTGCTGACTTATGGGTAAATGAGGCGCAGCGATAATACACATTTCATCATGGCTAAACTGAGTGGCGATGAGCTCTGGGTGATGACTTTTACCCTCAATCAAGCCAATGTCTAACTCGTAATCCAGCAGCTTTTGGCAGATTAAGCGTGAATTTGAAATCACCACGCTTTGTGAGAAATGTTGATGTTGCTGTCTAAATTGGCTCAATAACCCAGGTACAACATGATTACCTAAGGTGTCACTGGCACCTATTTTCAATTGACCCGTAAAAGCGTGGTCTGCATCAAACAATTGACTGATATTATTTGCTCTACTAAGCAGCTCATCGGCCAGTGGTAATAACTTGTGTCCTTCTTGATTAAGCACCAAGCGATTATTGACCCGATCAAATAGCGGGTGACCCAATTGTTTTTCGAGTTCTGCCAGTGCCATGCTCACCGCGGCTTTAGACAAATACAGTGCCTCAGCTGCAGCGGTTAAGGTTTTATGTTGGGTAACACTGGTAAACACGTTGAGCTGCTTTAATGAAATGTGCATAGCGCCGCTTAGTTTTATATAGAGTGAGTTTGATGGTTATAAAGTTAATGTGAACGGTTTCATTTTTATTTTCATCGTTATTGGTATGATAAATATTTCGTTCAATTTTTATGAACGTATGTTTCATATAATTGGATATATATAAACAAAGTGCAAGCGTAATATAAGCTTATTCTCTGATGGGTTGTTTTGAGGTTGTAATGATTCGAGCGGTAAAACAAACACTAACGGCAGTTCCAACCCCTATGGCTGGATTAGCGTTGGGAATTGCAAGTTTAGGTTGGAGTTGGGAAACCCTCGTTGATTTACATCATT
>NZ_PJAP01000354.1:0-8573 GCF_002836795.1 Shewanella sp. 11B5
AAATAATGAATACCTAAAGCTGTAAGTGTGTTGGCTTGTTGCTGGTTTTCAACACCTTCAGCAACAACACGGTAGCCAAGGCCATGAGACATCACCATTACTGCTTTAACAATATCAATGCCATGAAGGTGAAGGTTATTGATAAAAGAACGGTCGATTTTAACGGTATTAACATGTAAATCTTGGATCACTGATAATGACGAATAACCAGTGCCAAAATCATCAATAGAAATCATAAAACCAAGTAATTGTAGTGCTTTAACCATATTGATTAATTTAAGCTTATCTTGCGAAAAAACCGATTCAGTAATTTCTAAATGCACTTTACTTGGGCTCACTTGATACTGGTTAAGGATTTTCTCAGCTTTATTAACAAAATCAATGTCTTCAAATTGAATTACCGATACATTAATGCTCATTGTTAATTGCGGTTTTAACAAATGTAACGCTGATAGCTGACGCACCGACTCTTCAAGTACCCAGTAACCTATTCGTTTAATAGCACCATTTTTTTCTGCTAACGGAATAAACACATCGGGTGGAATATTATTGCCTTCAAACTCCCATCGGAGTAACGCTTCAACAGAGGCTATATCACCCGTAGTGGAGTCAATAATGGGTTGAAACACCAAACGTAATTGTTGCTCGGCAATAGCTTGGGCAATCCCTTTACTCAAATGCATTTCATATTTTATTTTCTGCTCTAGCTCACCACTAAACATCACATAGTCATCAGTACCGCCACTTTTGCGGCTATACATGGATAGATCGGCCAAGCTGATTAAATCTGATATTGATTGGCCGTGTTCAGGATACATTGCAATGCCAATAGAGCAATCCATATTAATCACATGCTGCGTCGTAATAATAGCCTGATTAATATGCTTTTTAAGTGCGATAGCCAAATCTTCAAAACGATAAAGAGGACTTTGGTGGGCCATAATAATAAATTCATCACCACCCCAACGACAGATTATTTCATCGTGCTGGCAAGCTTGTTTAATTCGCTTTACCACTTCGGTTAGTACTTCATCACCAACCCGATGACCAAAATTGTCATTTACCTGTTTAAAACCATCTAAATCAAGGAAGAAAATAGCATATTGACTGTCGGTTTCTATTTGCGATCACTGTAGCTTGGCGGCGGCTAGAAATGAGCGTCGATTGAGTAATTGAGTCAGTGAGTCGTGTTGGCTTAATTCGATAATTTTTTCGGTTCTTTGTTGAACCTTGTGTTCCATGGTTTTTAATAATTGATTATGTTCATTACGTAACATAATAGAATTTTTAGTAAAATTAGCGGCAGCATTGGCAACCGATAACATAACAGCAGCATAGGCTAAGCCTAAACAGCCTAATAACAGATGGGCAGGATTATCACCAAGTATCATTTGCAGCGAGAAGGGAGCTAATAACATTAGAGTATAAATTTGCGATAATAACTTGTTGCCAGATAATACCGTAGCGGCACCGCCTGCCATTGCCGACACAATGACTAGAGAAGAAAATAACTCATCAATACTCGATTTGTTATAAAAATAAACACAATAAAAGGCCCAAAGAAACGCAGTTAATAATACACCGGCACCAAAACGATATAAGTCATTTTGGCAACTGAATAGACCTTTATTAGCACGCCGAAACCACAAAGCCGTATCGATAATACGAAAACCAACAACCGCAGATAAACATAACCACCAGATGAATTTATAATGAATTGTCGAATGTTCCGCAAACCCAAAAGCTAGTCCAGCCGAAGCTAAAATAGTAATGGCAATGCCCGGAATCGCATTTTGGTATAACAACTTTAGGTGGTCGTTTAAAACATGTGGATCATCAACCTGCGTTTGCATTAATAGCTTTACCGTCATGGTGAGGGAATACCAATAAGTATACGTCCAATGCTTAAAAATACTACTTTCGTGATGATTTAAAGGAACGAAAAATGCTGGCTAATTTAAGTATCGATTTATCATTAACTTAAACGTAACAAAGTTGTTTTTTATGGCTCATCTTCCATAGAAACAGACTAGCCAATATGAAGATGATGTGTGATTCTGTTATCTAAGCTCATTATTTAACGGATAATATCGTCATGATCCAACTGTGCGAGTGGCAACAGCAGGGGCAATTTTTGTCTATTAACGATCAGCAGATCTTTACTCGCCAAGCGGGTGATAGAACGGCGCCAGCGTTATTGTTAATTCATGGTTACCCTAGCGCAAGTTGGGATTGGGAAGGCATGTGGCATGAGCTAACTCAACACTATTTTGTGGTAACTCTTGATATGTTGGGCTTTGGATTTTCAGACAAGCCCAAAAATGTTGATTATTTAATCAGTCAGCAAGCCGATATTTATGAAGCTGTTTTACAGCAGTTTGGCGTTAGCCATTATCATATTCTAGCCCATGACTATGGTGATACGGTCGCGCAAGAGTTGTTAGCAAGACAACTTGATGGCAACAGTACATTGAGTATTAACAGTGTGTGTTTTCTTAATGGGGGTTTGTTTCCCGAAACCCACAAACCTTTGCTCATTCAAACCTTGTTACTGTCTCCATTAGGACCTCTGGTGTCTAAGTTAATCAACAAACAAAAGTTTGCTGCTAATTTACAACGTATATTTGGACCATCGACACCGCCTACGCCACAGGTTATCGACGCTTTATGGCAACTGCTTAACCACAATAATGGCTTAGCGGTAATGCATAAATTGATTAACTATATCACCCAGCGTAAACAACACCGCGAACGTTGGGTTGGGGCGATTATCAACAGTACAATACCGATCAAGTTGATCGCAGGGGCTAAAGATCCGATCTCGGGCCAACACATGATCGATCATTATCGGAAATTGATTCCTCATGCAGATGTAACCGAACTGCCTACGTTGGGGCATTACCCACAAGTCGAAGACGCGAATGCCATTATCGCTGCCTATTTACAGTTTAGATTAAATCGTACTTAGCAAATAACTAAGCAATAAGAGTTGGTATTATCAGATAGCAATATGAGCTAGCAATATGAGCTAGCAATATGAGCTAGCTTACGTACAAATAACACGGCCTCAGGTCACTGCATTAGTCTGCAGTATCGTTTGTGTTTACGTCGTGTCGAAGCGCAGAAAATACTCAACTTACGTTTTAGATTGTTCTCAACAATTATGGCATCACTGCTTTATGTGCGCGGTTTTGTTTGAGTATTGTCGAATCAAAATTGTTCCGATTTATCCATAATAGTAGGTTTACATCTCAAAAAGTATCCGGAATCTTTATTCGTTCATATCCTCCTGCAAAATAACATGATATTTTACAATCAAATGGAGTTTAACCCGTTAGGTTTATGGAGAAACAATGCAGGCTTTTTTAGTCGCTCAAGCAAATATACCCTTTTCAATTGCGCTCGCCATTGTGGTCATATTGGGGATGTTCGAAATCATCGCCATGATCGCAGGCTTAAGTGTATTTAGTGCACTTGATAATTGGTTTTCATTCGATGTAGATACAGATGTTGATACCACGGTATCTGTTACCGGTATGACAGGTATATTGGGTTGGCTGTGTCTTAATCGCTTACCGTTACTTATCTGGTTTGTATTAGCGTTAAGTAGTTTTGCGATAGCAGGGTATGTGATTAACTTTGGCTATTCACAACTTTTTGGCAGCTTCTTACCCCAAATCATCACCGTACCTGTTGCGTTAGTCATAATGTTTTTTTCAAGCCACTTTATTGGTAATGGTATTGCCAATATTCTCCCTAAAAACGAAACCTCAGCAATATCAATTGATGCGCTTGGCGGTTGTGTCGGCAAGATCACCCAAGGTCGTGCAATAAAAGGCATGCCGACAGAAGCGGTGGTTCGGGACACATTTGGGCAGAAACACTACGTGTTAGTTGAACCAGAACACGACGATGTCGAATTTTTACCTGGCGTCGATGTTGTGCTCATCGCTCATCAAGGCAAAGTCTGGACAGCAACCAGATTCAGTTAACCTAAAAATATCTTATTGAGATATACCCTAAAAATAAAAATGTCATTCCAATGACACTTTTGATAAACACAGTTGTATTTAAAAGGAAATTAAATGGAAACGTTAACAAACTTTGATTCAGGAAGCGGCTTTGTCCTCCTCATTGCTGGCATAGCAGTATTAGGATTGATTATTATTGGACTTATTTTTGCCAAACTGTACAAACGAGCCAGTAAAGAAATGGCTTTTGTTCGTACCGGGTTCGGCGGTGAGAAAATCATTAAAGATGGTGGCGCAATTGTGCTGCCAGTGCTGCACGAAACGATTTCGGTCAACATGAATACCTTGCGTATTGAAGTTGAAAAAAATCAAAAAGATGCCCTGATCACCAAAGACAGAATGCGCGTGGATGTAAAAGCCGACTTCTATTTACGTGTTGCGCCAAATGCCGAAGGGATTTCAATGGCAGCGCAAACGTTAGGTACTCGCACTAATCGTGTTGAAGAACTTAAAAAATTAATGGAATCAAAGTTTGTCGACGTATTGCGTACCGTTGCAGCTGAAATGACCATGACCGAAATGCATGAGCAGCGCGCAGACTTTGTCCAGCGAGTGCAGAACAATGTCGCCAATGACCTTGAGAAAAACGGCCTAGAATTAGAATCTGTGTCGCTCACGGGTTTTGATCAAACTGACTTGCAATTTTTTAATGAAAATAACGCATTTGATGCCGAAGGTCGTGCTCGTCTAGCAAAAATTATTGAAGAAAAACGTAAAGAAACCAACGATATTCAACAAGAAAACCGCATTAAAATTGAACAGCGTAATCTTGAAGCAGAAAAAGAATCGTTAGAAATCGAAAAGTCGGAAGAAGAAGCTCGCCTCGCGCAGCAACAGTCACTCGAATTTAAACGTGCCGATCAAAAAGCTGAAATCATTAAACAAAAAGAAAACAAAGCCCGCGAAGAACGTGAAGCAGAAATTGCCAAAGAGCGCGCAATTGAAACGGCTGAAATTGAAAAAACCAAAGACATCGAAACCCGTGAAATTGAAAAGTATAAGTCTATTGAGCAGTCACGCATTCAGCAACAACGCGATATTGAAGTATCTGAACAAGACAAACGCATTGCGGTAGCCGCTAAGTCGGAAGAAGAGTCAGCCGCTCGCGCTCGCGCTGCAGAAGCTGAAAAAACCAAGGTAGAAAAAGAAGAAGCGGTTATTACTGCGCGCCAAACTGCTGAAGCTAATCGTCGTAAAGACATTGAAGTTATTGATGCCCGAAAAGAGGCTGAGCGTGAGGCCGTGGGCGTTACGGTTCGAGCTGAATCAGAAAAAGTTGCCGCGGAAGATAGAGCTAGCGCCATTTTAATTGAAGCGCGTGCCAGTGCAGACGCTAAAATGCTAAAAGCCTCAGCCGATGAGAAAATCTATGCAGTCGAAGCTGCGGGTAAGCGGGCACAGTACGAAGCTGAAAACGTACTGAGCAACGAACAAATTGCACTGCAAAGATCATTAGCGATATTAAAAGCCTTACCAGATATTATTGCTCAAGCCGTTAAACCGCTTGAAAAAATTGAAGGTATTAAGATTTTACAAGGCTATGGTACGGGCAATCAAATGAGTAACGGCGAGGGTAACCAATCCCAGGGGGGTATTGCAGAACAAGTCACCACTGCAGCATTAAACTATCGTGCTAATGCCCCCGTGGTTGACGCCATGCTACGAGAGTTAGGTTTAGTTAATTCAGAGTCTGGTAACTTAAATGACCTACTGACAGGCAATAATGCACTGACATCTGAAGCGATTAATGTCATTCAATCGGCCAACACGAACTTTAGTGTGGATGAAGTTACCCCTGGCGTTAATCCAGCGCAATAAATGCTAAGTTGCTAAAGAGGTATCTTGCCTCTTTAAAATACAAAAAGTGCCTTTTGGCACTTTTTGTATTTATCGGCATTACTCTATAGCAGAGTCATGCCGACTATGTTCAATCTCAGTCACTTAGCGAGAGTGTGAAACACTTTTTTATGCTAAAGAGTGAGTTACAACAGCTGGCCCTGTAACAGGTTTATGTAGTTCTACCTTATTAAATTATGGTCTTAATCGTAGAGAGACTTAATATTCTTTAAGGTTTATTGTTAGTTTATTATGAGCTTGGTTGTAAAGTGTTCAGTGGCCAAAAGACAGGCTTTAGGCAATAGTACTTAGAATTTATCTGTTAGTTATTATTGTATTATGGTCGTTACCTGTTACCTGTTATCTATTAGCAGTTAATGCTAGGTATAAGCTAAATACACTTGTGTAATCACTCAGTCCCTCAAATAAGCCTAAAAAGGTAATGTGAACCATGACAACAGCAATAGATTATTATTTTACTAACCTTTCACCTTATGCCTATTTAGGCCATAACACCTTTACCTCGTTGGCTGAACAGCACAAAGCGGCTATCAACTATAAGCCGATTAAACTGCCAAAATTGTTTGCAGTATTAGGTGTGTTACCGGTAAAACAACGCCTGCAAGCCAGGCAAGACTATCGTTTAATTGAGTTAGCTCGTTGGTCAACAAAGCGCAAATTAACCCTTAATCTGCAGCCCGCTTTCTTCCCTGCAGACCCAGGCTTGGCCGACAGATGTACTATTGTGTTACAGCAAGCTGAACAAGCTGTCAGTGAGTTTGTTGCCAATGTACTGGCAGCATGTTGGGCAAAAGATCAAAACATTGCAGACGAAGCGGTTATCCGACAAATATTAACCTCACTCAATCTAGATGCCGACGGTGTTGTGCAGCAAGCATTGTCAGCCGAAATAGAAGCAATATACGAATCTAATACCGAAGATGCTATTGAAAAAGGTGTGTTGGGAGTGCCGACCTATGTGCATCAAAATGAGCCATTTTGGGGACAAGATAGACTCGATTTACTTAACGATAAGCTGGCTGGATAACGTTATTTAGGTGAGGTCTAAAATAAGGTTGCAGTGGTTATTTACTGCAACCTTTACCGATGCCAATAATAATGAACGTTCAAAAGTAAAAACCAATAATCAATTGCTGTTTACAGGTATTAATTTGGTTTTTGGAGTCAATAACGTTACTTATAAATAGTCATCAGCTGGCAGCCATTATGGTTGAATGTTTTTACATCAACGTTTAATCACAATCCATTATTTCAACTTTGTAATACCTATCAGAACCGCAATAATACCACCGGCCATTCCAGCCCAGGCTTCAATAGGCGTATCACCGCTTATCGCGCGGGTAACTTGAGAACTCGCTGCATCATAAATATTGTAGCCCCACAACGCTAAAAAAATACCCGCAATAACAAGTACAATCCCAATAATTTTACCATTCATGCTAACTCCAGACTTTGATGAGATGGCAGTGATGCCACCGTTGATGACGTTCAGTTGATAATGTTGCAGTAGATAACCCGAAACTAACCAAACTCATGAGGGCTCTTTATACAAGCTCCCAGAGCAATCTCTGGGGGTGGTCGCTTCCATCTGTTTCATTTTAGCAAAATGAAACAGACACAAGCTAACCTGTTATTACGTTGATCGATCTTTTTATAGTCACTATAGTTTGACGTTATTTCTAATCTGTTCTATTCGCTCGCGGTTAACCCCAAAGTCAGACTCTCCGATACGTGAAGCGGATCTAACATGGATGGTAATGTTATCAGATGTTGTTGACGGGAAATAAAACTCAACATCATCAACAAAACGCATTATCTGCGAGGTAAATTCTACTCGGATATAATCATCCTCAACCACGACGATATTTGCTCGTTCAGCAGCCTTTAGTACGTGCAACAGTTTTGCCTGTGCTTGCTGGCGTGTGCCAACGAACTCAATCGGTTGTATTGCATGTTCTTCATCTGCAACTGATTGTTGGCTATTGACACAATTTGGCGATTCAGGACATGGCATTAACTGGCCATCATTAATGCCCAAAGTCGGCACAGTGCCAGAACAACCCATTAACAGCATCATGCTGAATGTAATAATTGAAACTTGCTTGTACATTATTAATATCCTTTTATTTATTTTCTCGGTGACCGTAACTTAATACTCGGGTTATTTGCCATTTGTCATCTACTTTACGCCAAACCATGACAAAGTCAGCTTTACCTTCACATTGGTTGGTTTTATTTTGACAAAAGATATGTACCCCTTCGGTAATCGCACCAAAATCTTTAATCGAGTGGACGTTAAAAGAGCCCTCAACCAGCTTTCGGGTGTAATGACCACATGCATTGTTTTTAGTATTTGCAATCATGCTGTCACGGTCCCACGTTACCCCACCATTATCATGATAAAACTCAACATCAGCTGCAAAAAAGCTTGCGTGCTTATCTAGCTCTTGCGGATTTTGACAATGATTAAATGAGTCAAACACCGCAGTATCAAGCGCTTTCATCGTGTCAGCCAACATCACGTCATCAGCCAATGCAGGTATGGAGAAAAAAGCTAATAAAACCAAGCAGATTTGTTTCATCGTTTCAATTCCTAATGGGTTAGTGACAAGGTTAGTGAAAGTGCCGGATTTAGTGGTTCAGTCACAAAGCGTGTTGTAAATAGGCGGCCAAATACGGTTAACA
>NZ_PJAP01000730.1:0-1894 GCF_002836795.1 Shewanella sp. 11B5
GGACGATAATGAGTACAGACACTAAAACAAATCTATCAAGACGCCACTTTTTAAAAGCAACCAGTATTACTACCGCAACAGCTGGATTAGCTTTATCCGGCTTTGCTTCTGCCAAAACAGAGTCAAGCTGCACGTCATTACCAGATAAATGGGATGAGACCTATGATGTCGTTGTTGTCGGTAGTGGATTTGCAGGTTTATCTGCCGCCATCGAAGCTAAAAATGCTAAATCATCAGTTGTGGTACTTGAAAAAATGCCTGTTCCTGGTGGCAACTCAACCATCAATGGTGGCGGTATGGCCGTCGTCGGCAGTGATATTCAAAAAGCCAATGGTGTAACAGACTCTGTTGATGCAATGCTTGCTGATATGTATAAAGCGGGTCTTGGTCTTAACTACCCTAAACAAGCACGTATGGTTGCCGAACAATCTAACGATGCATTTGAATGGTGCCGAGATTATCTTGGTGTGAAATTCAAAGAAAAACTCGCACAATTCGGCGGGCACTCAATCCCAAGAACACATACCACTTATAACCAATCTGGTTCAGGTATCGTGCACCCAATGTTAGAAAAAGCAAAAGAACTAGGTATCCCACTCAAAAAGAAAGTCTTCGTAAAACGCCTAATAAGCAATAAAGAAGGCAGAATTGTAGGACTTGAGGTGATCACTAAATTCAAGCCTGGTAAAGAAAACTCTACTGCAACACATTTCATCAAAGCCAATAAAGGCGTTGTAATGGCATCTGGTGGCTTTGCTGCCGACGTGGTGTATCGCTCATCACAAGATCCTAGATTAACAGAAGAGCTTGCAACAACAAATCACATGGGAGCCACTTCTGAATGTTTAAAAGAAATGATCCGTGTTGGCGCAAATCCAGTGCAACTTTCATGGGTCCAGCTAGGACCATGGGCTTCACCAGATGAAAAAGGCTTTGGGCTTGCTCCTATTTTCGCTGCTTACTCAGCCTTTACTCACGGGGTAATGGTTAATCCTGAAACTAGTGAACGTTTTGTTGACGAACTTGCTGACCGTAAAGTGCGTGCCGATGCCATTATCAAAACAGGTAATGTTGCCGTTGCGATTTGTGATGCAAAAGGAGTCAAAGCTTCTATGCATGTTATGCCTAAGCTACTTGACCGAAAAGTAGTACATACCTTTGACACCATTCAAGCTCTAGCTGCTCACTATAATATGTCGGCTAAAACGCTAGAGGCACAAATACAACGTTATAACAGCTATGTTTTAGCAAAAAATGACCCTGAGTTTAATAAACCGTTCTCAATGAATCAGCAACCAATTGTCGAAGCACCTTTCTATGCTGTTCGTTTATGGCCTAAAGCACATCACACAATGGGCGGTGTTGAAATCGATACAGAAGCAAGAGTCATCAACATTGCCACACGAGAAACCATTCCAGGATTGTTTGCATGTGGTGAATCTACTGGGGGGACACATGGTGCTTGTCGCCTAGGTACTGTAGCCATTCCCGACTGCATCGTGTTTGGTCGTATTGCCGGTAAAAATGTAGCAAAAGCATAACAACTATAACGACTGGGCAAAATGCCCAGTCGACAAATATTGATGAACTTATGAAAGAGAAAAATCATTATGAATAAATTATATTCACGTAAACCATTAGTAACAGCTGTCGCCATTGCAATACCGCTTATGCTTAGCACTGCCTCAGTTAATTCGGCCGAATTTGATATCGCAGACACTAAAGTGACTGTCGGTGGTTACGACAAACTAATGGTAAATTACGATACTGACGGTACGATAACGGCCCCATTTAATGGCGATCTTTATAGTGTTTATACCACTCCAATTGATGGCTCTGCCAACGCAGAAAAATCGGATTTACACATGACGGCAAGAGAAAGCCGCTTATTCAT
>NZ_PJAP01000731.1:0-1893 GCF_002836795.1 Shewanella sp. 11B5
AAAGGATATCGTGAGCAAGCGCTAAAGCTCTACCCTTGGGTATGTGGGCGTTGTACCAGAGAGTTTACTCATAAAAATTTATCTGAATTAACTGTGCATCATCGTGACCATAATCATGATAATAATCCGTCAGATGGTACTAATTGGGAGTTGTTGTGCCTGTACTGTCACGACAATGAACATTCACGCTTTGAAGAGTTGATTCGTTACGGTAGCACCAAAGAAGCCAAGCAAGATGCTGCCACTTTCAATCCATTCGCAGACTTAAAAGCGATGATGAAGAAGTAGAGCTGAGACGGTAAAAGCGGTTAAGAGCGATGACAAGCGATAAAAGCCTAGGAGCTAGGTCGCTTCGCGGCGAGATGCTATACAGGCAAAGTCAAAAGCTAGTAAGAACGATAAATATCGATAACAGGCGATGACAAGCGGGAAACCGCCTAGGAACTAGGTCGCTTTGCGGCGAGATGCTATACAGGCAAAGTCAAAAGCTAGTAAGAACGATAAAAATCGATAACAGGCGATGACAAGCGATAAAAGCCTAGGAGCTAGGTCGCTTCGCGGCGAGATGCTATACAGGTAATGTCAAAAGCTGGTAAGAGCGATAAAAATCGATGACAAGCGATAAAAGCCTAGGAGCTAGGTCGCTTCGCGGCGAGATGCTATAAAATCAAATTCAAAAGATACAAGCTTAGGGCTAGGTCCCATCATGGAAATACTTCTGAGCAGGGATCTGCTTGATGTTTTACCGTTGTTATAGAAGCGAAGCGCACTAGCTGGACGCAGTCCGCCCTAGCATCTAGGTTTGTTACCGCTTGTAATCGCTTGTTACCGCTCGTTATCACATTTTATCTCAACGTTATCGCTTGATTCGCTTTTCAGCTTCCAACCACTTTGCTCTCGACAATGTTTGACTGTTACCGTCACCTGAAAATTGTTGTTTTCTATCGGCTAATTTATCGCAAATCTGTTTTTTTTGTTCATCACTTGCTTGTGACCAAATCACAATTTCATCAATGTGACGAAAACAGCCCATACAATAATCGTCAGCATTTAGGCCACAACGGGCGACACAAGGTGAGTGCATAGTTTACAATTCCAGTCCGGCGATTTAATGACTCGCATCCTATCATTTCAATCGGCTAAGGTTAACTACAAGTCTCAATATGTCAGTAATCAAATATCAACAGACCTTTAATGCCATTGATTCGCTTCTTGGTGCCCTAAAACCCTTGTGGCAGCTAGTTGCATTTGAGTGTGACCACTTACCCTGGCAGCATGAGTTTCCACATTTAGCCCAAACCGTGTGGCAACTTGATGACGCTGAAATAGATAACCTCGATGCTGATCAACAACATCTTGTTGATGCATTATTACCAAGTTTGATAGTAGACATACAGCAAAGTCAGTTCCCAGACAAAGATCAACTGATTAACCAATTAAGCTTGTTAGCCATCACTTTGCCTACAAGTGCGATTAACCGTGACGATACTCAAGCGATGCAAGACACTGAACAGCTGAGTAATGACCATCCAATTAGCGATTTAGCCCATTTCAGTGCTCATATTAAAGGTCGTAAGTGGCAACAAATTACCGCATTTACGGAGCAAGTTGATCCGCAATATCACCCTCAACTGCCTCGATTACCTATCTTAGAGTGGTGTGCAGGCAAAGGGCATTTGGGCCGTTTGGTGGCTAAGCAGCAAAACGTTGAGGTAACCAGTATTGAGTGGCAAGCGGGCTTATGCACACAAGGCCAGATTTTTGCTAAGCAATGGCAATTACCACAAACTTTTATTTGTGCTGATGCTTTTGCGCCAATCGACTCAAGTAAACCGCTATTGTTAATTGACCAACATGCTATAGCATTGCACGCTTGTGGTGATTTACACGTTC
>NZ_PJAP01000732.1:0-1892 GCF_002836795.1 Shewanella sp. 11B5
TTTATATTCTACTCTGTAACTTAGCCATTTTACTTATTAAGTAATGATCTTGACCAGCCTAAATTGACAATGTAGATAACCTCTCTTGTGCAGATTCATGCCGCCATATACTCAATGTAAAGTATTTAAACATTCACTCAAAGTAAAAAAAAGTTAAGTATTGATACTTACCTTTAGATAAAACAGTGATAAATGGTTTAGCAAGTGGCGTAAGTGTGTTATTTTGAGCGCTTTTTTCGATTAGATGACAGAAGGTAAGTCAATGTTTGTTGGATTTGATTACGGCAGTGCCAACTGTGCGATTGGGGTAATGATTGATGATGCGGTATCGTTATTACCATTATCAACTCATTCGGATTTTATGCCTTCAACGTTGTACGCAATGGATCGCGAGCTTATTGCCGAGGCGGTATACCAAGGATTACCAGAACACTTAAAAGCAGAGTACTCTCATTTGCGCAGTTCTCAGTTAATGCGTGCAAAACTAATGCGTCATGAGCTTGATCTGTCGCCCAATGAACAAGCTGTGTTTGTTGGCCAAGCTGCGATAGATGCTTATTTAGACATGCCTGAAGAAGGTTTTTATGTCCGCTCTCCAAAGTCTTTTTTAGGTGCCAACGGATTACGTGTTGAACAAATAGCCTTATTTGAAGACATTGTCACCTTGATGATGCAACATGTGAAAACGTTAGCTGACAAAGCGTTAAACGCGAAATCGCTTAGCTCGGCCAGTCATGCGGTGATAGGCCGACCAGTTAATTTCCAAGGCATAGGTGGCGAAGACAGTAATCAACAAGCTGAAACCATTTTACGCCTTGCGGCAACTCGCTCAGGCTTTACCGATGTTAGGTTTTTATTTGAACCCTTAGCCGCAGGTATGGATTTTGAGTCAAACCTAAGCGATGACAATACCGTGTTAGTAGTCGATGTTGGCGGCGGTACGACAGATTGTTCAGTGGTGAAAATGGGGCCGTCTTACATTAAACAACAAGACCGCAGCCCAGACTGTTTTGGGCATTCAGGTCAACGGATTGGTGGTAACGATTTAGATATTGCGTTAGCGATGACTGGGTTGATGCCAAGTTTTGGTGCCGATACGTTAATGATTAACGGTAAACCTATGCCAAGAACGCCTTTTTGGAACGCGGTGGCCGTCAATGATATTAGTGCCCAACGTGACTTTGTTAGTTTACCCTCTCGTAAGTTAGTTGAGCAGCTAATCAAAGAAGCGCAGCAGCCTGAACTATTAGTTCGTTTACAAAAAGTACAAAAGAACCAAATGAGTTATCAAGTGGTACGCCAAGCTGAAGCGGCGAAAATTAGTTTGTCCGACAATGACACCATTCAATGTTCGTTAGATTTTATTGAAAAGGGGCTGTTAGTCCCGTTAACCGCAGCACAGTTTGAGCAAGCCATTAACGATCCTTTAGCGAAAGTTGAAGCGTTAATGAAACAAGCAATGCAAACGGCTATAGCTAAAGCAGAGCAACAAGATTGTGATATGCCAACCACTCCTGATATTGTGTATGTAACAGGCGGTACTGCTAGAAGCCCGGCAATATACAATAAAATCGCTAGCGTGTACCCCAATGCCAAAGTGGTGGTGGGTGACCATTTTGGTTCGGTAACTGCAGGCTTAACCCGTTGTGCTCAAAGTGCCTTTAACTAAAAAAATTACACTTAGCTCGTAAAGGGTGGTGATTATGTTAAAAGCTGATCTTTATACTAATGGTTGATCATTAAAATAATCATAGAATAATAACAAGCTTGCTTTGCCAGCCACAATTATGGTCAATTAATTTGATTATCGTGCTAACCATAATAAAGGAAATGTTAGCTATTTTGGTTAGCTGTGGCGTTCTGTGGTCGTGAAAACGTCAATGTGGACTTAT
>NZ_PJAP01000733.1:0-1889 GCF_002836795.1 Shewanella sp. 11B5
AATAAAGCCCATGTCTAGCATGCGGTCTGCTTCGTCTAACACTAGAATTTCTAATTTGCTAAAGCTAATGGCTTTTTGCTGGCATAAGTCGAGTAAACGGCCTGGTGTTGCGACTAAAATGTCGACACCATTTCTGAGTGCAGCTAGTTGTGGCACGATGGACACACCACCAAATACTACAGCTGATTTTAACGGTAAGTTTACACCGTAAGTTGCGACGCTTTCTTGTACTTGCGCGGCAAGCTCGCGTGTTGGTGTTAATACTAGCGCACGGACTTGACCACGTTGCGCTCGTTCACCTTTAGATAATAATTCTAAAATTGGCAGGGTAAAACCAGCTGTTTTTCCTGTCCCAGTTTGTGCTGCTGCCATTACATCTTGACCGGCTAAAACAGCTGGAATTGCTTGTGCTTGAATTGGAGATGGGGTGTCATAACCTTGTTTTTCAACCGCTTTTAAAATAGCAGCATTCAGACCAAGTGAGGAAAAACTCATAGAAAAATCTCTTTGGGCAACGCATTGTTGCTTTGAATAAAAGGTAGCCAGTAACGGCGGCCGTGAAGCTTACCTGAAAACCTCTTTGAGTGCTATCAAATCCCTGTGTGGGCAACGATATATACTCTGTGATTGTGATTAATAATGGGCTATTTAATGGTGGAAATGTATCGCTTATGATCGCCAAATACAGTGATTTAATGAAATCGTGTTAATCTAAAGACCAGAATCAGTGCTAAAAGTCGACTTATTACATACAATAAAATGGTAACTCGTTTTCTATCTAAATATTCAGCGACTTAGCTGAGGTTACTTAACTTAAGGTGTCTCTTACTGATGAAATTAACGGCACAAATACATATTGAGAAAATGGCGTATGAGCTGCGTGATCATGCTCATGCCGTGATCAAAAATGTGCTGTTAATGTCTAATATTTCAACCTTATCTCTTCAACTCGCTATGCGTGAGTTAGCCCAACATAGCCGAGTGGCGTTACATTTTCATCCCGATCAAATTGATAACCGAGGCCTCACCGTCGTTGATGGTTTATTGCGTGATGGGGTGTATAAAAGCCAGTTTGAAACCCATGTTTCTAATGGTCATTTATCACCCGAGCTAGGCGGTTCACGAGACCATTGGGAAAACCAATTATTTGGTCACAGCTATTCTGGGATTAAACATCGGCCTAAATACGGAGCGTTAGATTTTGGTTTGTGCCCCTTAGGCCCCGCACCTCGTTTTGGCAGTTGTTATTTAATCACACACCCTCAAATATTGTCTCGATGTACTTTTAGTTACATGGACTCACATCGGTTGCCCAAAGAAAAGGGTACCATAAAGTGTTTTGATGCGATTTTAGCGGCATTACTCAGTGAAAGTTTTGAGCGTCAATATGCCTTGGGGGTTTCTGGGCTTAAACCGAGTAAGTTGATTGAACATTTTAGTCAGCATTTAACCGATGATATTAGTCGCCGTTTTGATCTGGTCCCTAGCGGTAATTTAGATCATTATATTGAAGCCCAAATTCATGGCGATGTGTCGCTGGACCAAGATATTGCTATATTAGTGGCAGATCCATCCTATATGGGCACTGCTATTGGCGATTCATTAATCGCCTTGTGTCACGAGTACGGAATTGAGTTGCATTGGCATCAAGGACGTCAGATTAATGTGGCAAAAATACCAGATGATTTTCGTGGTGCAGCGATGCCTATTTTGGCGCAAAGCCTTGCCGAAAATGAGTTGATTAATGCAGAGATTATTGGCCGTGCGGCCTATCAATTGCAAAAACAACCCGTTTCATGGAGTGAGCGTGGCGCACATTCTAAAAAACGACAAGACTTAAAGCTACTCTGGCACGTATTGGTAAAATACGGGGAGAGTACTGGTCAATA
>NZ_PJAP01000734.1:0-1888 GCF_002836795.1 Shewanella sp. 11B5
TTTTTTAAACAGACATGAAAAACAATTTTGACTAAAATTTGATGGTACGGGAAGAGAGACTTGAACTCTCACACCTCGCGGCACCAGAACCTAAATCTGGCGTGTCTACCAATTTCACCATTCCCGCATCAAATTTTAACTTTAGAGTATACTCTTTTTATTTCAGAGTAAACTTTGCTTTACCAGCTAACGTAAATACAACTCACTCTACCCAGTAAATATGGTAGCAATGGCGGGACTTGAACCTGCGACCCCAGCATTATGAGTGCTGTGCTCTAACCAGCTGAGCTACATTGCCAAAGATGGCTGGGATACAAGGATTCGAACCTTGGAATGCTGAGATCAAAACCCAGTGCCTTACCGCTTGGCGATATCCCAATAATCTTGTCTAACTTTATAAATGGCTGGGATACAAGGATTCGAACCTTGGAATGCTGAGATCAAAACCCAGTGCCTTACCGCTTGGCGATATCCCAATCAAACTTTTTGAAACATTCGCCTAAGCCAATATCTCTAATAAATGGTACGGAAGGAGAGACTTGAACTCTCACACCTTGCGGCACCAGAACCTAAATCTGGCGTGTCTACCAATTCCACCACTCCCGCACAACACTCTAGTTTAACATCTTGAGCAGATGGGTAAGAAATATATGGTAGCAATAGCGGGACTTGAACCTGCGACCCCAGCATTATGAGTGCTGTGCTCTAACCAGCTGAGCTATATTGCCACTATTTCTTGCTGTCCCTCTTGGTGAGGAACGGGGCGTATTATGCTTATTCAGGTTATCTAGGTCAACTGGTTTTTTTCGCTATTTTCATCAATTCGACTTGTTCGGCTATAACTTCACCAAACTGAATGCCGAATCGACAAAATAAACCCAATTAACACCGATTAAATTCCCTTACGCCCCTTTATCGTTTCTTGATAACGTTAATAAAACTTAAACGTTAAATAAGAAATGCATTACATCGCCATCTTTAACGACATAAGTTTTACCTTCAACACGTAATTTACCCGCATCTTTGGCGCCAGCTTCACCCTTATAAGTAATAAAGTCTTCGTATGCCATTACTTGCGCACGAATAAAGCCACGTTCGAAGTCAGTGTGGATAACACCCGCAGCTTGTGGGGCAGAAGCACCAACGGGTACTGTCCATGCGCGAACTTCTTTTACACCTGCAGTAAAGTAAGTTTGCAGATTCAGTAATTCGTAACCTGCACGAATTACGCGATCTAAACCAGACTCTTCTAAACCAAGGTCAGCCATAAACTCTGCGCGGTCATCAGCTTCCATTTCAGCTAATTCAGACTCAATAGCAGCACATACAGGCACAACGATAGCATTTTCTGTTGCTGCAATAGCACGAACAACATCTAAATGAGGGTTGTTTTCAAAACCATCGTCAGCAACGTTAGCAATGTACATTGTTGGTTTAATGGTCAAGAAGTTAAGGTATGCAACGGCTGCTAACTCTTCTTTAGTTAATTCCAACGAACGCAACATTTGGCCTTCGTTTAACACTGGACGCATTTTTTCAAGTACTGCGACTTCAAATTTCGCATCACCGTCGCCGCCTTTAGCACGCTTAGCTTGACGAAAAATAGCGCGTTCGCATGCGTCTAAGTCTGCTAGCGCTAACTCAGTATTAATGACTTCAATATCGCCAGCTGGGTCAATTTTATTCGCTACGTGAACAATGTTCGGATCTTCAAAACAGCGTACTACATGACCAATTGCATCAGTTTCACGAATGTTAGCTAAAAACTTGTTACCTAAGCCTTCACCTTTCGATGCGCCAGCCACTAGACCAGCGATATCAACGAACTCCATAGAAGTAGGTAAAATACGTTGAGGTTTAACAATAGCAGCTAACGCATCAAGACGTG
>NZ_PJAP01000735.1:0-1886 GCF_002836795.1 Shewanella sp. 11B5
AACAAAATTAACCACGGCACCGTCCTGCTTATCACAGGCAAGTAGGGCATATTCATCGGCGACACTAAAGTCTTCCGTATGGACTCGTACAACAATTTGGTTACTATGATGCTCCATGTTATCCCCCTGTGACTGGAGGGAAAAAGGCCACTTCATCGCCGTCATTTACCGGTGAATCCCACTGGCTCATGGTTTGATTAATCGCCACCAGCAATTTGTCTGATGCCAACACTTTCGCCCACTTATCATCAGTAGCGGCAAGCGCTGCACGTAATGCTTCAGCAGTATCAATATTATCGCCACTATGTTCGACTTTAGCGGTGCCTAATAGCTCACGGATTTGCGCAAAAAATAATACTTGGATCATAGTGGTCTCTCAATGCATTTATTTATAAAATATACTGGGTGTACGTTAGCTCATAATGGGCGGATTAGGCTTTAAAATGGCCAGATTTCCCGCCACGTTTTTCAAGCAAACGAACTTGAGAAATAATCATGTCTTTTTGTACGGCTTTACACATGTCGTAAATGGTTAAGGCTGCCACAGAAGCTGCGGTTAGCGCTTCCATTTCAACACCGGTTTTACCCGACAACTTACACAAACTGGTAATGCGCACACGGTTATGCTCAGGCTGAGCTTCAAGCTCCACTTCCACCTTAGTCAACATCAAAGGATGACATAATGGGATCAAATCAGATGTTTTCTTTGCCGCTTGAATACCGGCAATACGTGCGGTAGCAAATACATCGCCTTTGTGATGGCTGCCATTCATGATCATGGCTAAGGTATCTGGCGCCATATCAATAAAGGCTTCAGCGCGGGCTTCGCGCTCGGTGACGGCTTTTTCAGTCACATCGACCATATGGGCATTGCCATCGGCGTTAATATGGGTAAAACAATTGCTCATGCTTTTTACTGCCTTAATCAAATTCAATGTCCATCGACTGAGCGTCACAAGTATTGCCGCGTCTGTCGGTTTAACTCAATGACGGCTTAACCACCAATAGAGGCGAGGTGTTGAGTCACACCTGTAATACCTTGATGTAAAAAGTGGGTTTCTTTTTTCTGCGCTAATTGACCGTGTAAGCGGCTAATTAATTCATCTCGCTGCGAAGGGTTTTGTATTAAATCGCGTAAATCGACGCCATTTTCAGTAAACAAACATAAATGCAATTTACCCTTTGCAGAGACTCGTAAGCGGTTACAGCTGGCACAGAAATTCTTTGCGTAAGGCATAATTAATCCAATACGACCTTGATAATCTGCATGGCTGAAGTTTTGCGCAGGACCATCATCAACACTTGGCAAGTCATATAACCAGCCTTCTCGCTCAAGTTGTTTTTTAATGTCTACACCCGCTAAATGATGTGCATTGAAATAATCGTGACCTAAGCCAGTTTCCATTAATTCAATAAAACGTAAATCAATAGGCGTGTTTTTAATCCACTGTAAAAAACGCGGTAAATCTTTGTCGTTTAAGCCTTTCAACAACACGGCATTGACTTTCACTCGCTCAAAACCAGCTTCAAGAGCCGCTTCAATGCCACGCATCACTTGGTCGAATTTATTTTCGCCTGTGATTTGGTAAAACATTTTAGGATCTAAACTATCAACTGACACATTAATACGCCGTAAACCTGCGTCATACCATTCTTTGGCATGCTGCTGTAAACGATACCCATTGGTGGTCATCGCTACGGTATTAATATTAGGATTGTCGGCAACGATCCGCACAATATCTGTGAAATCCTTGCGTAAGGTGGGCTCGCCACCAGTGATACGAACTTTTTGTGTGCCTACTTCACCGAAACCGGCAACCAGATTTTCAATCTCGTTGAGCGTTAAGAAGGTAGGTTTACCATCTGGACGATATCCGTCGGGTAAA
>NZ_PJAP01000736.1:0-1885 GCF_002836795.1 Shewanella sp. 11B5
GGGCAGTTTCATTGACCCAAGCTGTAATGTCACCCAGTGGTCTTTTACTGCTACCCTGGGTCTGTTAATGATAGCGCTTAATTTATCAGTACCCATAGATGTGTTGTGGTTTAAAGGGCAATTACATCCTATTTATCTAGCCATCATCACTATCGGTGTATTTTGGTGGATAGTCAGCAGCGCATTGGTGTTCAGTTTTCCTAAAAGTGCCAAAATATGGAAAGACAGCCCTATGCTGAAATCCATGTTTGGCCAGTTAACTCTCATCCCGTGTTTTGCCTCTTTAATCGCACTCAAATCGTTAAGCAGTAACGTTCATCCCTATTATGGTGGTGCATTAGTGTTTATCGTTATGTTAGTGGTTTGGGCGACTGACACCGGTGCTTATTTTGCTGGGCGTAAGTTAGGTAAACATAAATTGATGCCGAGTGTGAGTCCTGCCAAGACGCTTGAAGGTTTAGCCGGTGGTTTAATTACCACTATGGTAGTGGTTGCGGGCATTATGTATGTTGCGCCAGAACAAGAGCTAGGCTTACTTATTGTGGTGACACTCGTCACGGCTCTGGCTTCTGCTTTTGGTGACTTGTCTGAAAGCATGTTCAAACGCGCTGCAAACATTAAAGATTCTGGCACCATCTTACCTGGTCATGGTGGTATTTTAGACCGTATCGACAGTCTGACTGCAGCATTGCCAGTATTTACCTTTATCTACATTGCCATGTGGATGTGATGCCAATGCAAAATATGGTGATTTTAGGGGCTACTGGCTCAATAGGCGCTAGCACCTTAAGTGTGATGGTAAATAACCCTGCCGATTTTCATGTCTATGGATTAGTGGCCAATGCCAGTGTTCAAAAAATGCTGGCCTTGTGTATTACCCATCAGCCTGAGTATGCTCATATGGTGGATGAGAACGCCGCTATGGAGCTTAAATCATTATTGCCTAATCACTGCGTTACTCAAGTGACTACAGGTGCTGAGGCGTTAAATGCGTTAGTGACCGACAGTCGTACCGATACCGTTATGGCGGCTATTGTTGGCGCTGCGGGTTTAGTACCGACATTTGACGCTGTTAAAGCAGGTAAGCGGGTGTTGCTAGCCAACAAAGAAGCACTGGTTATGTCGGGTGAGTTATTTATGCACACGGCTAGAGCATCAGGTGCGACAGTGCTACCTGTCGACAGCGAGCACAATGCCATATTTCAATGTTTACCAACCAATGTCCAAGCGCAACTCGGTTATTGTGACTTAAGTGCCAATGGCATATCACATATTTTACTAACAGGTTCTGGTGGACCGTTTTTAAACACTGATTTAGCCACCTTAAGTGCGATGACACCAGCTCAAGCTTGTAATCACCCTAATTGGTCCATGGGGCCTAAAATCTCGGTTGATTCAGCCACGATGATGAATAAAGGCTTAGAGTTTATCGAAGCGCGTTGGCTGTTTAATACGCAAGCTGAACAGCTCAAAGTGGTGATCCATCCTCAAAGCGTGATCCATTCAATGGTGCAATACCGTGATGGTTCTGTTATTGCGCAAATGGGCAACCCCGATATGCGCACTCCTATTGCTCATTGTATGAGCTATCCGCAAAGAATTGGCGCTGGCGTTGAACCTTTGGATTTTTTCAAAGTCGGACAGTTAAGCTTTTGTGAACCTGACTTTGATCGTTTTCCATGTTTACGCTTAGCGATGCAAGCGTGTGAGCAAGGGCAAGAAGCGACCACAGTATTGAATGCAGCTAATGAAATTGCTGTCGATTCATTTTTAAAAGGCCGAATTCGTTTTACTGATATTGCTAACGTTAATTATCGTTGTTTAGACTCGGTGCAACAAACACGTTTAGACAGTATTGAAGATATATTACAGCTTGATGAGCAAG
>NZ_PJAP01000737.1:0-1883 GCF_002836795.1 Shewanella sp. 11B5
TAAGTTAGCTATTTAGAAACTCTTTTAACACGACGGTATTACCCCTGAGAAACCACCGCCCGATAACCATCTTGGTTTTCATCTTTCACAAATTCAATATAGTGCTGAATACTGTCTAGGCTATCTTCTTGATAATGCGAGACATACAACAATTGACTTAAGTGTTCTTTGGCAATGAGTTCAAGGGCATTTTTAATCAGTCGTCGTCCCAAATAATCCAAACCTTGATAAGGCTCATCGAGGATCAATAAGGTGGGTTGTTTGACAATGGCGCGAGCGATGAGTAATAAACGTTGCTGGCCATATTCTAATTGTCGAAAAGCGGTTTTACTTAAATGACCCATGTGTAAAATGGCCAACCATTCTGTAGCGACAGATATTTGCTGTGCCGTCGGTTTTTGGTACAAACCAATAGAATCATAAAAACCAGAAACAATCACATCCAGTGCGCTACAGTTAACCCGATATTGCAGATGTAATGCCGAAGACACCATACCGATGTGTTTTTTTATTTCCCAAATGCTCTCGCCTGAACCTCTTTTGTTACCAAAAATATCAATGTCGTTGCTGTAACATTGTGGATGGTCGCCAAAAATAAGCCCCAGTAAAGTACTTTTACCGCAACCATTTGGCCCTTTTACTTGCCAATGCACACCATTATCAATACGCCAGTTCACGCCCGAAAAAATAACTTTATCGCTGTAAGCCACTCGTCCATTGTTTAACTGAAAAACCGGGTTAGCAAATAATGGCTTGTGTCTGTGACGACGAATTAGCGCCAATATATCATCACTTTGTTGACCCGCTTGCGCCGTTAACTGGGCAATAACAGGATGATTATCCCACTGTAATTTGGTCATCATGCTGTCTAATTTACCATGACTAAACATAGCAACATGTTCAATCCAGTCTGGCATATCTTCTTCACGCGACACCACGACCAGTATCTGTTTGGTTTGAGATAATTGTTGTAAATATTCTGTGAGAGTCTGTCTGTGCGCAACATCAAGACCTGCATAAGGTTCGTCGAGCACTAAAAAAGGCACTTGAGTTGCTACTGCACGAGCAAGCATTACTCTGCGGCCTTCACCGGTAGACAATTGAGCAAAAGGACTTAAGCTTAAATGCGTTAAATCTAATTGCTGCAGCAATTGATGGGTTAAGTCATTGTCATGGCATTGATTAAAAACAACCCCAAACACGGTCGTTTTAGGATCGGTATATCCCAGTGATTCGCTGTCATCTTGCTCTAAAATAGCTTCAAGCAGTGATTGTTGCTCAAGCAATGACACAAATGCCACACTTGCTGGCGTGACACCGATAATATCGCCACTGTACGTTAAGGTTTGCGCATCAATTTGCTGAGTTAATAACTGGCCAAGCAATGCACCTACATCACCTTCGGTGCTAAATACCCCCCAAGATTGTTGAGGCTCAATAACCCAATCATTAATGTCGACAGTGACACTCGATGAACTGCACTGCAACTGCGTAAATCTGATTTCCATCTTGTCACTTATCCTTGTATTTAAAGCGATTCATCACTTGAGTGTCTCATAAGATACTAAAAAAAATCGACAAAAAAGCAGAACATTTTATGTTCTGCTTTTGGATGTCACTCAATTAAATCGCCAACTTACATAAAACTAGCCGATAACGGTCATTTCATTCAACGTAAATTCATCAACTGCACCTTGAGTTGCAGCCACAAAATCGGCTAAATGCTGATTTTCCATATGCACACGCCATAATTCACGGGTCTGCCAAGTCTCATAAAACATAAAGTGGGCAGAGTTTTCATTGTCTCGGTGTAAATCATAACTAATACACCCTTCTTCAGCACGAGTGACTTCAATCAGCTTCACCAACTCAGTTTTTACTAA
>NZ_PJAP01000738.1:0-1882 GCF_002836795.1 Shewanella sp. 11B5
CCTTATCGTCAAATAGCTGCCCTACTCTAAATCAACACTGACGCAATCTGTGTATTAGGGTGAATGACGGATGATCTCACACAGCAAAAAAAGCAATCAACAACGCCAACCTTTATCGCACTTAACTCACAGTGACAAAGTTCAGCATTTTCATGCCTTGTGGATATCGGATGTTCATCTAGGCAGCATTGATTGTAAAGCCGATTTTTTATTACATTTTCTCAATCATAGCCAATGCCAATACCTGTATTTAGTCGGTGACATTGTCGATATCTGGGCACTAAAAAAACGTGTTTATTGGCCCGACAGCCACAATAAAGTGATACAAAAAATCCTCGAACTGGCCAGTAGTGGCACCCAAGTTATTTACATACCAGGTAATCATGATGAGGCTTTCAAAGATTATGCCGACAGTCATTTCAGAGGTATTACCCTCGTTAAACAGCATATTCATCAGTCTCTGAGTGGGAAACGTTTTTTAATGCTTCATGGCGATCAATTTGACTCACAAGTATGTGTTAGTCGTACCTACGCAAAATTAGGCGACCATTTATATGATGTGTTGTTGTGGCTAAATCGTCAGTTACACAGAGTAAGAAGCCGCCTAGGATATCCATATTGGTCACTAGCCAGCTACATAAAACTCCGCGTCAACAAAGCTCAGCAAGCCATTAATCAATACCGAGATGCCGTACTGCGCTATGCCATTAAAAAACAAGTCGACATGGTGATATGTGGCCATATCCATCAGCCAGAATTATCACAGCATACGATTAATAACCACATCATCACTTACGCAAATGATGGTGATTGGGTTGAAAATTGTACTCTCATAGCAGAGACAGAATCTGGAGATGTGCAGTTGCTTAAGTGGGATGAACAAACGTTGCAAGCTACAGCAGTAAACACGATTGATTTTGGCAGTTCAGAGGCTACTTCAATCATCACGCCCCAAAAACAGCACGTTGCATAAATAAGGCTAAAATATGATATTTACTGTTGATAATGTGGTAGAAAAAAACCTGCCAAATGTGCATAACAAGCCTTGGTTAGCCGTGCCGACTAAAGCCATGTTACGTTACTTGCTTCATGAAAAGCAGTGTAATGACATTGCCAACGAACATGCGCATTTATCCGGGGTCGATTTTGTTGAACAAATTCTTGCCTGTTTGAATTTCAGTTACAGCGTCCCCAATAACGAAATTGAAAATATTCCCATTGAAGGTCGAGTGGTGATCTACGCCAATCACCCTATCGGTTCACTTGATGCGCTGGCATTAATCAAACTGATTAGTCAGGTGAGACCAGACATCAAGGTCGTTGCCAATGAATTACTAATGGCCATTAAACCGCTTCATTCCATTTTATTGCCAGTACGTAACATGACTGGTGGAACACCGAAACAACACTTAAATGAAATTCATCATCACCTCAAAAATGAAGGTGCGGTATTGATTTTCCCCTCGGGTGAAGTGTCGCGTTTACGCCCTACTGGCGTCACAGATTTACATTGGCACAGCGGATTTTTAAAAATGGCTCGCGCCTGTAATGCGCCGCTTTTACCCATGTATGTGGATGCGAAGAACTCTGCCACCTTTTATGGCGCTTCAATGATTTACAAACCATTAGCGACGTTATTGCTGGTCAAAGAAATGTTTAAACAAATGGATCATGTCATGCCAGTACGGATTGGCCAATTGATTGCAAAAGAAGTCGTCAGCACTCAAGATTTCCCACTTAAAACCAAAGTGAATCTGCTTAAAAATCATTTATACCGCATTGGTAAAAATCGCAGTCCGTTATTCATTACCCAAAATGCCATTGCTCATCCTGAAAAACGCAGTGAGCTACAACAAACATTACAACAATGCGAATTGCTCGG
>NZ_PJAP01000739.1:0-1881 GCF_002836795.1 Shewanella sp. 11B5
TGGCACTGCCTGAAAGAGTTACGTCAGTAGAGATCAACACACCTGAGCTCCACTTATATAAACCTGGCTCCAGTGTCATGCCACTGATATCACCAGCGCCTAGCTCGGTATAGTCAGGTAAGGTTCTGCCTGCTGCATCGTTATAGGCAGTGCCCATATCAAGTACCGCGTTGGCGACGAGGGTGTTATCTTCTGCGGCGCCTGCAAAACAAGTAATCGCACCGCTGCCTGTATAAGCCGCATCAGCACCATAAATAGTTCCGCTGATTTCATTACAAAACACGTTATCCATCGCTGCGGCCGTAATAGGACTTGAACCTATATTACCTGTTATAGCAGAAGCAGGGATATTGGTAATACCGGTCTTAGTTAAAATAGCAAAATCACCCGAAGTTCTTAACTTCACAAGTTCAGGTCCAATAGCGGCAACATCACTGGTGGTAAAACTCCAGCTGAAACTCGCTGCTAATAGATTCGCTGGGATCGCTAAATCGCTGATAGCAGTTGTCAAGGTTGCGGTATAAAGCGTATTGGCTGCTAAATTATCGTCTGGATTAAAAGTTGCAACTGTTCCTTGAACACTAACCACACCAGTGACAAGATTTGTTCCATCACTTAGCGTAAAGCTAGAGCCGTTTACCGTATTAGGAGAAAGTGCTTCACTAAACTCAGCAGTCATATTTCTATTTAAGGCAAAATCCTGTGCGAGGTCTACGGGGTAATTTGATACTACCTGTGGGGCAATAACATCTGGTAATGCTGAGGTAGTAAATGACCAACTAAAACCACTAGCAAGCGCTATGCCTGCAGTATTTGTTACTTCAGTGTTGATTGATGCCTGGTATAGGGTGTTATGAGTAAAATCACTGCTTGGAGCAAATACGGCGGTATGACTTGTTTCATCATAAGACACAGTGCCTAACACGGCTGTTTGGCTCGGAGCCGTTAAGGTAAAGCTGGCATCGTTAATCGTTTGCTCATTCATCGCTTCACTGAAGGTTGCAGTGATTTGTTGGTTTATCGCTACATCAATAGCAAGATTAATAGGGTTACTGGCGTTAATGACTGGCACAGTTGCCGCGTTATCGTTATCGTCATTGTTACAACCTGAGATTAAGCTCGCCATCAATATCGAGCTAGCCAATATAGTTTGGTTATAATATTTATGTGTTGTGTGCATTATTTTTATCCTTTAAAAAATTAACATCGCAATTCAAAGAATGCTCACGCCCCCCATCAGAAATTAACCGATGAATAGATGTTTCTTTGCACTGTGGATAGTTTTTGATAGCTGAAGTCACGTATATAGACAAATGTTAGATTGATAACCTTGACCATAAACAGAACGGTTACTGCTTATATCAGCACCTAAATGGGCCTCATTTCATAGTGGTGGTGAATGAGGAGACAGACTATCTGTTCCCTCATTCTTTCTATCTATTTTTGTCAACTTGGGTAAGCCGAGCTTAAAACTAGTTAGCTTTGGTTACTGCGTTAGCATCCAGAGTGACCTGATCGGTAACGGCAAATAATCGGCCTGTGACGTTAGCACCAGTCAGCACATTCACTTCTGACCAAGCGAAAACATTGCCAGAAAAGTGAGTGTTAGTGCCGATAACGGTCTTTCCAGCAGTTCTCCAATAGACGTTCTTTGCTTGTGCGCCATTAATGAGCACAATATCGCCACCAGGAGCACCAGAAGTTAGGTTTCCGCCTATGGTGAAGATGAACACTGAGTCTGGATCTCCTTCGCCATCAAGAGTGAGAGTGCCTGTTTGGAGAGTCACATCGGCTGCGGTTTTATACACACCACGAGTCAGAGTCAGATTACCAAGTTCAATTGGACAAACCTGAGTCGCTGCGTTTGGGTTAGGATCTGCA
>NZ_PJAP01000355.1:0-8571 GCF_002836795.1 Shewanella sp. 11B5
TCGCTCTTCTGGGGTGCTTTGTTCACGTACGGTATCAGCAACAGTACCACGCCAAATTAACTTACCCGTTTTGTTATCAACTAAGTCGACCATTAAAGTGCCAACATCGTATTCACGCACAGTGGTTTCACTATGAAGACTGCCGCCTAATCCCCAACGAGGGCCGTAATATGGGTTATAACCGTAGTGACTATTAAAGGTATCGATATTGATTTTTTTATCGACTTTAGTGATGTAGTTAACTAATAAATCTGCATTTTGTTTGTCGGTTTTGCTGATGCCTTTTTGGCTTAATTGAGTTTCGATTGCAGCACGGACGCGTTGGTCCATGAGTCCGTCTAAATGATAGCCCGCATCGTCATTTTTTTTCTCTACCCATGAATAGGTTTTATATTGATCAAATGATACCGATGGATCGAAGTCTGAAGTAGATTTCAAGGTACTACATGCGCTCAATGCTAACACTGCAGCAGCGATAATTAGGTTTTTCATACAGGCTCCAAAAACAAGACGTTAATGTTTATTAGCTTATAGAGAGCAAAGGCGTTGTCAAGTTAACAAGGTTTCATAACAAATGATAACAAACGGAAATAGTGTTAAAGAGCGATGACATGCAAAAACGATAACGAACGGTATAAGCGGAATAACGATGGCAAGCGAGACCAGCTGTCATCGCCTGATATCGCTTGTCATCTATTACCATCGCCTGTCACCGCTCTTTTACATTGCTTATCCACACGGTTTGGTAGGGTTGCAGTTGCATGGTTTGGGTGATGTCTTGTATTGGTTGTCCACTTAATAGATCAACCCAGTGTTCTGCAATTATAAGATTAAGTTCATTAATGCGAAGATCGGTGATTTGGTCTGATACGTTGCTGATACAAAATATACTTTGTTTACGATTACGACTTTGACGCCAAAAACCAAATAACTGTAACCCTAGATGTAAGGTGAATTGTGTAGCATTGGGATGAAATGCAATTTGCTGCGTTCGGATATTGATTAAATTGGTCAGCTCGGTTAGCACTTGGCTATGATCGCTGTTGGCATCATTTAGTTGTTCCGTTAATTGATTGAGATCCCAACGATGGCGGTTAATGGCGCGATTATGTGAAGTATTGGCCAGCTTTTGATAGTCGTTGCGGGTTCCCAATAAACTGTGGATATAAATTCCAGGAATACCTTCGAGCGCTAACATAATGGTATGAGCGCACACAAAACGTTGCATCCCCCACTGGTCTTTACCTTTAGTGGTGCCTTGTAAGGCATCAAACAGGGCAATGTTCATTTCATAAGGTTTTTGGAGGCCATCTTCTGTGGTTCTGGATGATATTTGGCCGCCAAACTGTTTCATTGTGTCGACCAGAGTATCAATCTCATCTTCTTCAAGTAAGCCTTCTGCCGGGCGTAAACCAATACCATCGTGAGAAGCTATAAAATTAAAGTAGGTGGTGCCGTCTTGTGCGGGCGGCATACTCATAAGCCAACGCTTTAAGTATAAGCAACTGCCGGTAATAAGACTGTTGATCAGTAAAGGCGGCAATGAGAAGTTATAAATACAATGTGCTTCGTTAGCATTACCAAAGTAAGTTAAGTTTTGGGTGTTGGGAATGTTGGTTTCGGTAATGATGATGGTATCTTGCTGAGCGTGTTCAATTAGTGTCCGTAATAAACTTATAACCTCATGGGTTTGCGGTAAGTTAATTGATTTATTACCGACTATTTTCCATAAAAAGGCTACTGCATCGAGGCGAAAAATACTCACACCCGCATCTAAATACTGACGAATGATACGAACAAACTCGATTAATACCTGTGGATTACGAAAATCAAAATCAACTTGATCATGACTAAAGGTACACCACACATGTTGAGTGCCGCTCGGTGTCTCTGTTGGTCTTAATAATGTTGACGTTCTTGGCCGAACCACCGCACTTAAGTCATCATCTGGCTCGGCAGTAAAAAAGTAGTCATGGCCCACGCCCTCACCTTTGCAAAAGTTCTCAAACCATAAGCTCCGACTAGAGCAATGATTGATCACTAAATCTGACATCAATCGCCGCTTACTGGCAATAGCACTGATATCTGCCCACGACCCAAGGCCTTCGTTAACACTTGAATAGTCGATAACCGAGAAACCATCGTCAGAACTGTAAGGGAAAAACGGTAAAATATGCACAGCATTGATGCAACTTAAATAGCTGTCGATAAATTGAGCCAGCGTGGTGAGTGGCCGCTCACCTTGTTGGATCACACTGTCGCCATAAGTGATCATAATGATGTCTTTTTCAGACCAATGATTTACAAAGGGTTCGGGCACTTGGCAATACTCGGTGATACGCATTATATCGATGAGCTGTGCAGCCAATGCTGGCACACTTATGTCAATGTCGACATCGTTGTAAATACAACTAAGTTGTTGCTGCAGCTTTTGCTGTAATCCATCCATTACTGACATAGGGTGTCCTCTGGTCGATTTTGATGTTAGCTAAACTCAGCATTATCGGCTTCAACAGCAGCTTTAAGCTGCTCGAGCACGTCTGGCATGGCACTCACGACTCGGCTCCATGTTGGCATAAACGGGGTTTCCATTGGATTATCTAAAAAGCGTTGCCCTGCTGTGACAATATTTTGGGCAAACATTTCAACCGCTTTTTCTTCTAAATGTATATCGGTGGTTAAGCCGTTCATTAATGCATCATTATGATAGGTTTCGACATAATCGAGGGCGACACGGTAATACGTTGCCTTAAGGGTTCGGAACGATTCAGTGCTAAAAGTATGTCCTTGAGTGGCTAACTTTCGGAAAAAGGCTTTAGTGATATCAATCGACATTTTAGACAAACCCGCGTCTTCATTATCCAATGATAAATCTTGATGTTTATGATCGTAATTATCGGCGATATCAACCTGACAAATACGATTATGGGCATAGTTACGCTGCATTTCTGACAGCACACCAATTTCTAAGCCCCAGTCACTTGGAATACGTAGGTCGTTGAGCACGTCTCGTCTAAATGAAAACTCACCCGCTAATGGATAACGAAAACTGTCCATATATTCTAAATATTCGTTGTAACCGACCACTTTTTTAAGTGCTTTAATCAACGGTGTGACTAATAGACGTGACACTCGACCATTAATTTGTCCATTAGAAATACGTGCATAATAACCTTTACTGAATTCATAGTTAAACTGCGGGTTAGCGACCGGATAAAGCAGTCTAGCGAGTAATGATTTTTCATAGGTCACGATGTCACAATCATGCAGTGCAACCGATTCTGTTTTACCCGAAGCCAAAACATAACCCATGCAATACCAGACATTTCGCCCTTTTCCCAGCTCTTTGGGCGCTAAGCCTAACGCTTGCAGTTTTGCATCCAGCGCTTGTAAGCGTGGCCCGTCATTCCATAATATTCGATGATGCTGCGGTAACTCACCAAAAAAGCTTAGCGCGTGTTTGTACTGTTGCAGATCGGCTCTATCTAATCCAATCACAATTTCTGATAAATACGGCACCTGTTTTAATTTACTAACAATATCTTTAAGTGCAGTGCCTTCTAGCTCTGAATACAGAGATGGCAAAATTAATCCTAACGGGCGCGTTTTTGAAAACTTAATTAAATCTTGCTCAAGCTCTTCATGGCTACGTCGGGTTAGATTATGCATTGTGGTGACAATGCCATTTTGATAAAAGTCGGCCATGTTACGCCCCTCCAAGTGGTAGTTGGTTTAGCTGAGATTCAGCCGATGAAGACAATAGAGTTTGCTTAATGCATTCAGCCCAACCTTTAGGGCCGCATTCATTGCTTTTAATACTTTGTTTTTGTGGTGTTAATATGGGAAATGGGTGAACAGGTGACTTAATTTGTATTGCAAGGTCTGCTGCTTCGAGCATGGCATTGTCATTACCACTGTCACCGAGTGCAATAGTGGTCACTGGAGCGTTATATTGCTTGGAATAGACATCGGCTAACCATTTCATTGCCTTACCTTTATCGGTATCTCCGCCAACATGTAAAAAGCGTCCACCCTGCAGGGTATATGCACCAACGCGTGACATCAGCTCAATAAAGGCTTGTTTATTGGCTTCATTGCCTTGCCAGAGTAATGGCTCTGCATAATGCCTAATCAAAGCCAACTTGGCATTATCGGGTGACAAATCGGTGATTTCACATAACGCTTCAACTGATAAAGATGAAAAACCAATAAAGTCATCGTTAAATGCTTGTGCATGTTGGTTTAACAATTCAAGCCAATATTGTCGCGGCTGACAAAACTCTTTTACCCAATAATATCCTTTGGTAAACGTCCCCTCTGGCTGTTGGTCAAAGTAGCCAATTGGGATATAAACAACTGCGCCATTTTCAGATATAAATGGTGAGTTAAAACCGATAGTTTGTTGTAGCTTCGCCATTTCGGCAAAGGTTTTACTGGTATTAGCGATAATAGGAATATTGCGTTTATTCAATGCTTCAATCACTTCGATTGCATCACTAAAGCTATAGTCAAAATGGTCCAGCAAAGTGCCATCGATGTCGGTAAAGATAAGTGGTCGTGTTGTCATATCGTATCCCTTTTCAATCATTGAACGCTGACTATCAAGAACGGTATCAAGCGGTGATAAGCGTAAAGCCTAGAAGCTAATTCGCTGCGCGGCTAGATTCTATAAAGCTGAAAGGCAACGTTCAGCAGTTTCTGCACCATCCGTTTGTTATCGATTTTTATTGCCCTATTAGTAAGTGAACGTTTGCTTGTTACCTTCTTTCATCATTCTATTTGTAAGTGCACCGTTCGCTTGTTATCGCCCGTTAGCGCTATTTCGTTATCGCTGTAACGCTATTAACTGATTAGGTAGATTCAGGATATGTGCCAAACGTAATAATGTTGCACCTTAATGGCACAAAAATACTTTAACTATTGATATAGTTTATTTTATTTTCAGAACTAAAACGATGAAGTAAAAAGTATATTGAATAGGATCAAAGGACATGCGCGACAATGAATAAAAATTGCACCGTTTTGGGGCAGAAAAGAGGATGGCAAGCGGTAAAGAGTGGTAACGAGCGATAGAAAGCGATAAAAAGCGATAAAAAGAGATGGCGAGCGATGAAAAGCGATAGAGCCTAGATGCTAGAACGCTACGCTGCTAGATTCTATAAAATCTTAACAGCGAAGCTGTCCTTAGAAGCGAAGCGCACTATCCGCGTAGCGACCTAGCACTTAGAATCTAGATCACTAGAGCGCTACGCTGCTAGATGCTATAAAAGCTAAAAGACCTAGTAACTCGAACGGTACTGGAATCTGGTGACTAAATCTTAGCAGCGAAGCTGTTCCTAGAAGCGAAGCGCACTAGCCGCGTAGCGGCCTAGTACTTAGAATCTAGATCACTAGAGCGCTACGCTGCTAGATTCTATAAAAGCTAAAAGACCTAGTAACTCGAACGGTACTGGAATCTGGTTACTAAATCTTAGCAGCGAAGCTGTTCCTAGAAACCAAGCGCTCTATCCGCGTAGCGACCTAGCACTTAGAATCTAGATGTCTGGAAAGATACTGGAATCTGGTGACTAAATCTTAGCAGCGAAGCTGTCCTTAGAAGCGAAGCGCACTATCCGCGTAGCGGCCTAGCACTTAGGCTCTAGATTAATACTGGTTTTCGAAATAACTTTCGATAATTAACACAGCTGACACAGCATCAACTTGACCTTTGGTTAACGCTTTAAAACCACCCAATTCAAATAAACGGGCTTTAGCATCTGCAGTGGTCAAACGTTCGTCTTGGGTCGCAATTTTAACGCCAAAACGACCGTTAATTCGATTAGCGAATTTTCGAGCTCGTTGAGTCATCTCTTGCTCGGTGCCGTCCATGTTTAACGGTAAGCCGACGACAACGAGATCTGGTTGCCATTCTTTTAATAATTTATCGATATCATCCCAATTAGGGATCCCATCAACCGCTTTAATTGATAATAAAGGCGTGGCACTTGCTGTAATGGCTTGACCTATAGCGACACCAATACTTTTGGTTCCGTAGTCGAACCCTAAAACGGTTTGTGGTTGCATGTATATCTCTTTGTTTAATCTTTAAGGGCCTAAGTACTAGAACGCTTCGCTGCTAGGACGCTTCGCGGCTAGATACTATAAAATCTTAGCAGCGAAGCTGTCCCTAGCAGGACACTGTCCGCCCTAGAAGCGCAGCGCACTATCCGCATAGCGGCCTAGAATCTTAACAGCGTAGCGACCTATTTTAAGCATGACCGACTTGGCTAGACATTTGCCAAATATCAAACCCGAGTTGTTGGGTCGCCATGAGCCACATTTGTTCAGGTTCAACATTAAATAGTAACTCTGGTGTGGCTTTGATTGTTAACCAGGTGTTGTCGGCAATTTCTTGTTCAAGCTGATCTTTACTCCAGCCGGAATAACCTAGTGCAACCACAAAATTTTCAGGCGATTTGTCAGAACCAATTGAGGCTAATATATCTCGAGAAGACGTTAGCATAGTATCTTCGCTAATTTCGGTACTGTTGACCCAATGTTGTTGAGGCGTATGTAACACAAAACCACGTTCGGGTGCCACTGGGCCGCCAATGAGCACTTGACTGTCGAGGGAGAATACAAACTCTGGCGATAAATAGAGTTCCATTTGCTCAAGCAGATCTTCAACCTCTACACCGATTGGACGATTAACCATTAGTCCCATGGCACCTTTTTGATCATGCTCACAAATGTATATCACCGAGCGCTCGAAAAATGTGTCATCTAATGATGGCATCGCAATTAAAAAGTGGTCTTTTAAGCTATCCATATGTTATCCCCAATAGTGTTTTAGCGTTTTGTATTATCCACCCGCTAATTTCACAGTGAAATTCAACTTTTCTAATATGGATTTTATTTGTTCGCGATTGTCAGTTTGTACTTCAATGCAGAAGTCTTTAACTGTACCACCACAGCCACATTGTTTCTTCAATTTTTGCGCTAGGTCTTTTAAGGCTTTTTCATCTAACTCGAGCCCTTTGATCACACTTACGCCCTTACCTTTACGACCTTTACTGTCTTTATGGATCCGCACTATACCGTCGCCGGTTGGTACTTCAACTTGCGGCTTAGGCTGATCAATGCGACCTTTATCAGTGCTATAAACTAATGCGATATTGGGATCTATTCTCATATTATTTCTTTAGCAATAAAACATTATTTGAGTTTAACAAATCATAAAAGCAGAGGCGAGGATATAAAGCTAAAAGCCTGGGGACGCAACAGCCTAGAGCGCTGCGCTGCTAGGACGCTACGCGGCTAGATTCTATAAGATCAACAGACCAGCCGCGTTGCGGCCTAGGATCTTAGCAGCGAAGCTGTCCCTAGCAGGACGCAGTCCATCCTAGAAGCGAAGCGCCCTAGCAGTGACGGAGTCACGCCCTATAATTATAGAAAAGGTTTAACAAGATTTGCCATCATATTGATGTGATCGTCGTTGTCATTTAGGCATTCGATATATCTAAAGTTCTTTCCGCCTGCATTTTCAAATACATGACGATTTTCACCTTTTATTTCTTCTAAGGTTTCTAGACAATCGGCGCTAAATGCTGGGCAAATTACGGCAATGTCAGTAATACCTTTAGCAGGTAGGCTACCAATTGTTGCATCGGTATAAGGTTGTAACCATTTAGCCTTGCCAAAACGAGATTGGAATGTGGCTACATAATCGTCTTCACTAAAGCCTAACTTCTCTACCACTAATCGAGTTGTTTTCATGCAGAAGCAGTAATAAGGATCGCCTAAATGCAGGTTACGCTCTGGCATACCATGAAAAGACATCACCAGTTTTTGTGGTTTACCGTGTAGATCAAAATCTTTTTGAATAGATGCAGCAAGCGCGTCTATAAAATCGACGTTGTCATGATAGGTATTGATGAAATGCAGAGCAGGAATATAACGCCATTTCATTAGCTCTTTGGCCAATGCATCAAACGCAGAACCGGTTGTTGGAGCTGCATATTGTGGGTACAAAGGCAAAACGACTAAGTTATCGACACCTTGTTTGTGCATAGCTTGTAAAGTGCTCGACGTTGATGGAGAACCATAACGCATCGCTAAATGTACACTTGCATCGTACCCTTGGGCTTGTAGATGTTTGGCTAGTTTGGCTTGTTGATGTTGGCTGATAGCCAGTAAAGGTGAACCCTCTTCGGTCCAGACTTGTTGATATAAGGCAGCCGATTTAGCAGGTCGAATACGCAAAATAATGCCGTGAAGAATAATCATCCATATCAGTTTTGGAATTTCGACTACTCTAGGATCAGCCAAAAATTCAGCTAAATAGATGCGAACAGCTGATGCAGTTGGTGCATCTGGTGTACCTAGATTCAATAGTAATACACCGGTTTTGCCACGAGCTTTATGGCCGGTGTCTTTATCTAGCCCTGAAAATCTAGCCAAAGTATCTTCTCCGTTATTGGTATGGATTTACAAATACAGCTCACTTTGAGTAACGCGTGAGCGTAAGTTAAAATTGTATCGCATTCATTTAAAACAAAAAGAGCGCTAGGTATCGATTTTATCATCAAATTA
>NZ_PJAP01000740.1:0-1870 GCF_002836795.1 Shewanella sp. 11B5
CGATTATTTTAGGATGCCGCGTGGGTATTAGTCTTTTTCCTGAAGATGGTCAAGATGCTGAAGCGATATTAAGTCAAGCAGATTCAGCGTTATATGAAGCCAAGAAAAGACCGAACGGCGTGGCATTTTGTAACAAACAACAAGCACTACACAATAAGCGTCGACTCGTTATTGAACAAGGATTACGCAAAGCGTTAGCTGAAAATGTTATTGAACAATATCAATTGTTTGCGGTGTATCAGCCCTTAATTATTTTACCAAGCCAGGAATTAGCTGGATTTGAAGCGTTGATGCGCTGGCAACACCCCGAATTTGGGATGATCTCTCCGGCTGAATTTATTCCAATTGCTGAAAATACCGGTTTAATTTTCGAGTTAAGCCGTTGGATGCTCCAAACTGTATCCCAACAACTTGTTAGATGGCATGAACAACATTTCGATTTCAAAAGAGTATCGGTTAATTTGTCTGCGCTAGAATTGATGAACATAAACCTAGCTGACGATTTATTGGCTATTATTACAGCGACTGGCGCGCAACCAAAGTGGTTTAAGTTTGAAATCACCGAAACCGCATTGATGGCCATTCCTGAGCAATCAATTGAGATTTTACAAAAGCTTATTCAAGCTGATATTCATGTGGCTATCGACGACTTTGGCACGGGCTATTCATCACTTGCTTATCTCAAGTCGTTGCCAGCAACAATGTTAAAAATTGATCAGTCATTTATCCAAAATCTAATTCATTCAGCTGAAGATCAAGCCGTGGTAAAAGCGGTGATAAACATGGCTCATTCATTAGGTAAATGTGTCACGGCTGAGGGCGTTGAATTACAAGACCAGTTAGACTTTTTGATTGAGCATCATTGCGACGTTGCACAAGGGTATTATTTTTCAAAACCGATGAATGCTGATGATGCTTATCATAAATACGCTATAAACATTGAATAGACAACGGATAGACAGTATTTTGATATCTATATGTTTCTCGCTTAATAGTGCTAATAGAAATTGAACGATTATGTATTGTTAATTGGGGTAATCAATGATTAAAAACAGCACTAAGTTACAGCATTAGGACAAGACATATTAAGTACTTTAGCTGTAAAATTATTTTCTACATGCATGCAGATAAATTAAAGCCTATTTTTATGATGGTGCCTTGATCTAACTCAGACTGTACATCAATCGTTGCATTGTGTTGTTTTAATATCTGTAACACGATTGACATTCCAATACCTGTGCCAGTTCCTACTGGCTTGGTACTATAGAATGCATCAAACATTCGTTGTTTAACTTCTTGGTTCATTCCACAACCATTATCGCTGATGCTTAACATTATCTCATCGTGATCTTGAGCGAGTTTGACTTCGATTTCTGAAGTGTCACTAGGCATGTGTTCGCATGCTTGTATGGCATTAACTAGAATATTGATCAGTACTTGATTCAATTCACCCGAATTAAATGGAATCTTCTCTACTGCTTTTAAATCTTGTTTAACCGATACATTTTTTAATTTTGGACCTAATAATTTTATGGCCATTTCAATGGCATCAACTAGATCTACTTCAGATATTTGTTCTGAATCAGTTTTAGCAAAGAACAATAGGTGTTTTACAATATCTTTAATGCGGTCAAACCCTTGATTGGTATCTGAAATCAAATCGGGTAAATCTTCAATAATGAAACTGATATTTCGCTTATCTGCATCATTCAAAGTGTCTTGAGGTATTACCGCTAGCAAGTCTGATACATAGGAATTTAATGTGGTTACATTGCTGATAACAAACGCGAGTGGATTATTGATTTCGTGAGCAACCCCAGCGGCTAATGTACCTAATAATGCGAGTTTTTCTTGTTGTATTAGAGATTGT
>NZ_PJAP01000741.1:0-1869 GCF_002836795.1 Shewanella sp. 11B5
GTTAGTCTGGTGTGCGCGACGCGCCACGACGTTAGTGGCCGCAGGCCATAAATACATAAAGGCGGCCATAAGTACAAAACAAAAAAACACCTGGATCCCGGCTCAAAAGCATTACCGGGACGACGTGAGAGTTGGGCGACGAGAAGGCTGTTAGCAATCATCTGTTCATATATGAGTTAGATGCTTTACTTGAAAATTGATAAATTCAACTCTGAACTTGAGGCCGTTGAAGACTCTTTATAAAAGAATACGTGAGCTGACCATGGACTGCCTGTGCATCTAAAGAAACTGCTTCAGACTTATTCATGAAAATACACAGTTTCTCTACGGTAAAAGCTTATCAAGAGAAAATTGTTAACTGACTTGAAAAGAGTTCAAACGATATTACCAATAATTGATTAATCAATCCGAATGTTTGTCTAGGTCTTTACTCGCCTCTGCTATTAACCACAAGGTTTCCGATATTATTTTAGGCATTCGCGCATATAGTGATAAAAAATGCCCGTCAGTTAACTGACGGGCATTTTTGTGTCGGATGCTTGTTGCTATCGCGGCACATTATTGCAGCTATTTACGCACTAAATTACCAAATACGTACGCGCTGATCTTCTGGCAAGTACAACTTATCACCTGGTTTAACATCAAAGGCTTTATACCAAGCATCGTGGTTACGCGGGGCGAGGGCACGGTAACGACCTGGTGCATGAGTGCCGGCACGTAACTGAGTTAACATACTTTGCTCGGTACGTTTTTCTTTCCACACTTGAGCCCAAGCTAAAAAGAAACGTTGATCGCCAGTAACGCCATCTATCACCGGGGCCTCTTTACCGTTTAAGCTTAATTTGTAAGCGTGGTATGCCATTGATAAACCGCCAACATCGCCAATGTTTTCACCGAGACTGTTGCGTCCGTTAACAAAGTTTTCAGGGATTGGTTCATATTGGTTGTATTGCGCAGCGAGCTTATCGGCTTTAGCATCAAAAGCGGCACGATCTTCATCTGTCCACCAGTTACGCTGAACGCCATTGGCGTCTGATTTAGAACCTTGATCATCAAAACCATGACCCATTTCGTGACCAATTACGGCACCGATACTGCCATAGTTAACCGCAGCATCTGCGTTTGGATCAAAAAACGGCGGTTGTAAAATTGCCGCAGGGAACACTATTTCATTAAACGAGCTGTTGTAATAGGCATTGACCGTTTGCGGTGTCATCCCCCAACGATTACGGTCCGTTTTTTCCAGTTCTTTTGCTACGCTATCGGCTTGGAAGTATTTGCGTAGATTCTTAATATCACCCACTAAATCATTTTTAGTGAGGGTTAAGCCATGAAATTGTTGCCATACATCGGGATAACCAATTTTTGGATTAAATGCTGCTAACTTAGCATGAGCATTCACCTTGGTTTCTGCGCCCATCCAATCTAAACCATCAATGCGTTGACCTAATGCTGTGCGCAGATTGTTAACTAACTCTGCCATCTTTTGCTTAGACGACTCAGGGAAATAACGCGACACATACACTTTACCAATAGCGAAACCTAGTGACTGAGTGCCTGACATCTCTTCAACTGCACGTTTCCAGCGTGGACGAGGTTGCTCTTGCCCAGTGAGTTCTTTGCCAAAAAAAGCAAAATTGGTATTGAAAATGTCTTCTGACAATAACCCTGCATTATTACTAATGGTGTGGAAGGTTAAATAGTCTTGCCACACAGTGAGTGGTTGTTGGTTAATTAAGTCAATCATTGCTTTAACGGGTTCTGGCTGCGAAATATTTAGTTTCGGCACTTGGTAACCGGTTTGTGCAAAATAGATATCCCAATCAAATCGAGGATATTGCTTAACCAATTCTTCACGTTTGAGTTGGT
>NZ_PJAP01000742.1:0-1868 GCF_002836795.1 Shewanella sp. 11B5
ATGCGGTTTTACCGTTATTAAATACCGGTGCTCGAGTGCCAGTGTGTGGATTAATTTCGCAGTATAACGCGACTTCGTTACCGGATGGTCCTGATCGTTTGTCATTACTGATGGGCACTTTGCTGGTTAAGCGCATTAAGATGCAAGGCTTTATTATTTTTGACGATTATGGCGACAGCTATCCAGAGTTTGCCAAAGATATGGGCCAATGGCTTGGTGAAGGTAAGATTCAATATCGTGAACAAATTGTCGATGGTCTTGAAAATATGGCCGCAGCCTTTATTGGGCTACTAAAGGGCGAAAATTTCGGCAAGGTTGTGATTAAAGTAAACAATCCTCTGTAATCTAATTGATTACAGTTAAACAAACAGTATTTAAGGAATCATCATGAAAGTATTAATGGTATTAACGTCACACGATAAATTAGGCGACACAGGTGAGAAAACCGGTTTTTGGTTGGAAGAATTAGCGGCGCCATACTACACATTTACTGATAAAGGTGTTGAGGTTGTTTTGGCTTCACCTAAAGGTGGTTTACCACCATTAGATCCGAAAAGTGATGAAGCTGATTTTCAAACTGACTCAACACGCCGTTTTGCCACCGATGCTACAGCGCAGGCGTTACTAGCCAATACTCATACTTTGGCATCAGTTAATGTAGCAGATTATGATGCGGTATTTTATCCAGGCGGTCATGGTCCATTATGGGATTTAACTAATGATAAAGACTCTATTGCGTTAATTGAGCAGTGCTACAAAACAGATAAACTTTTAGGTTTAGTATGTCATGCACCAGCTGCACTTAAGTACCCTAAAAAGCCAGACGGAACCCCACTTGTTGCCGGTAAAAATGTCACTGGTTTTACTAATGGTGAAGAAGAAGCAGTACAGTTAACTAACGTTGTACCGTTTTTGGTTGAAGATATGCTACAGCAAAATGGTGCAACCTACTCTAAGGGTGACGACTGGCATCCGTATGCGGTAGTTGACGGTAAACTCGTTACCGGTCAAAACCCTGCATCGTCTGAGCTAGTGGCTGAGAAAATGTTAGCTTTATAAAGCTAATAAGCTGCTTGGTTAAGTGGTTGCACTTAACGTTAACTCGAAATAACAGAATAAGTTGATTGATAAAAGCAAACCCAGTGAGTTGTTGATTGGGTTTGTTTTTTTACTCACTAACAGTACCAGGATGGCTTAATGATTAAACTACATCATTTAAATAAATCACGTTCAAAACGCATAATTTGGTTATTAGAAGAATTGGGAGTGGACTATGAGCTGGTTGCGTATCAGCGTGATGCAACCACATTTTTAGCGCCAGAATCGTTAAAAGCGGTTCATCCATTAGGTAAATCACCAGTATTAGAAGCGAGCGGTTATACCATTGCTGAGTCGGGCGCGATTACCGAGTATTTAATTCAAACCTATGGCGCTGATAAACTGATGCCAGCAATAGGCACAGCAGATTATATCGATTACTTACAATGGATGCATTTTGCTGAAAGCTCGGCTGCTTTGCCATTATTACTGAAAATCTTTGTTAAAATGGATGGCGCAGACACTCGCTTTATCGGTGGATATGCCGATGCAGAAACGGCAAAAGTCATCAGCTATGTTAATGACCGTTTAGACGGTAAGTCATATTTAGTCGGTAACCGTCTTAGCGGTGCAGATATTATGATGTCGTTTATTGCAGAGCTTGTTGGCCAAAATGGTGAGTTTGACAAGTATCCTAATATTGCGAAGTACTATCAACAGCTAATGAGCCATGCATCATTTAAAAAAGCCATGCAGATAGAAGCTGAACACGATCGATAATGATTAGATTGTATCGGCACTAAAAAGACGAACTGAGTTCGTCTTTTTTC
>NZ_PJAP01000743.1:0-1866 GCF_002836795.1 Shewanella sp. 11B5
AAGCACATATGGTTGAATTAGCCAGGCAAATGGCCTCGCTTATGCGTTCTGGTGTAGAAGTTGTGTTGTGTACATCAGGTGCGATAGCTGCTGGGCGGGAGCATTTACATTATCCGGTGTTGCCCGACACTATGGCGAATAAACAGTTACTTGCAGCGGTAGGCCAAAGTCAGTTAATTTTGGCATGGTCACAATTGTTCAGTATTTACGGATTACATGTTGGCCAGTTATTGTTAACTCGTGCTGATTTACAAGATCGTGAACGTTATCTTAATGCGCGCGACACCTTAAATGCATTATTAGCTCACAATATTATCCCTATCATTAACGAAAATGATGCAGTGGCAACCAATGAAATTAAAGTGGGAGATAATGATAATTTATCTGCCCGCGCAGCCTTACTTTGCGATGCTGATTTACTTATCTTACTGACCGACCAAAAAGGCTTATTTGATGCCGATCCACGTACCCATCCCGACGCACAGTTGATTAAACAAGTTGTCAATATTGACGACAGTTTGCGTTTATTGGCCGGCGGTTCAGTGTCTGGACTTGGAACGGGCGGAATGGCCACCAAACTCGAAGCCGCGGATGTGGCTAGACGTGCGGGCATAGAAGTTGTTATTGCTTCCGGTCATCACCCCGATGTTATTGCCAAAGTGGCGGCGAGGGAGTCTGTCGGTACTCATTTTAGCGCAATCGAAAATCCATTAGAAAGTCGCAAGCAGTGGATCCTTGCGGGTCCTGCTTCACAAGGTAAATTAGTTGTAGATGCTGGAGCATCTGTTGCCGTTGTTGCTAATGGTCGTAGCCTATTATCTAAAGGCATTGTCGATGTTGAAGGCAATTTTGAACGCGGTGCGACCTTACTAATTGTGAATCAAACGGGTAAGATTTTGGCTAAAGGCATTAGCCGATATTGCGCCAATGATTTAACCAAAATTAGCGGTAAACATTCTGATGATATAGAAAGTCTACTGGGCTATAACTACGGCGATGCCGTGGTTCATCGCAATGATATGGTCGTACTTGATAATTAAGGATAAGCATATGTCAGCCACAGAAACAGAATATTTAACTCAATTAGGGCAACGTGCTAAGGCTGCAAGTTTTATTTTAGCGAGTTTAACTGCGAAACAAAAAAACGTGTTGTTAGCTACAATTGCAGATCACTTAGCGCAGCGGAAAAATGATATTTTACAAGCGAATGCACAAGATATCATTGCAGCGAAGCAAAGCGGTTTAACCGAAGCCATGATAGATAGGTTGATGCTGGACGAAGGGCGGCTAGGCGGGATTATAGCTGACATTGATAATGTCATCGCACTAGCAGACCCTGTCGGCAAGGAAGCTGATAGTCGAGTATTAGATAACGGCTTACGCTTAACTCGTCGCAGTGTCCCATTAGGTGTGGTGGGGGTTATTTATGAAGCTCGGCCAAATGTCACTGTTGATATTGCCGTGTTAGCGTTAAAGACCGGTAATGCAGTGATTTTGCGTGGCGGTAAAGAAACCCTAACCTCCAATAAAGTGCTAAGCGAAGTTATTCGTGATGCACTGGTAAGTCTAGATTTACCTAAAGATGCCGTGCAGCTCATTGATTCACCAGAGCGTAGCCTTGTCAGCGGTTTACTAAGACTCGACAAATATGTCGATATGATTATTCCTCGTGGTGGACAAAACCTACAGCGATTGTGTGCTGAGCAATCAAGCATTCCTGTCATTTTAGGCGGTATTGGCATCTGTCATTTATTTGTCGATAAACAAGCTGATTTAGTGCGGGCAATTGATGTCATTGCTAACGCTAAAGTTCAACGTCCAACTGTGTGTAATGCTTTAGATACCTTATTAATACATCAACAGGTA